>NZ_JBHWZY010000371.1:0-6490 GCF_042727815.1 Nocardia sp. NPDC060220 | reverse complement strand
GAAGGACGGGTGGAAGATCGGGTTCCTGTCATGCGCCCTTCATCTATCAGCTCCGCCCGCCACGAGGGAAGAGCAACCCGCCGGGCCCGGCCTCCCGTTCACCGCTTCACCTTGCCGCGCACCAGCGTGCGCCCCGCCGAGGTGGGCTCGAGGCCCGAGACCAGGGAGAGGGTGGTGGACTTGCCACAGCCGGTCGGGCCGACCACCGCGACGAATTCGCCTGGCGCGACGGTGAAGTCGATGTTCTTCACCGCGGTGTGGATGCCACCGTCGGTTCCGGGAAAGCGCTTCGTCGCGCCCCGGAGTTCGATGAGTGGATTGCTCATTGCTGCTCCTGTGTCCGGCGCCGCCTTGGTGTGATGCGCGGCCGCTATCGAAAGGTAAGTGTTGTGGGTCACAGGGCGCGCGCTTGTGCGCACAACCGGCGCAAGCAGCGATACGGACGTTGTGCGCATTGTGCTCATGGCCATCGGGGGTGCCTACACTGAGCCGGTGAGGCTGTTCCCCCGTGGTGTCCGGCTGCGGACGCAGATCGTGTTGCTGCAGGTCGCGCTGGTGGCGTTGATCCTGGGGCTGGCGTTCGGGGTGTTCGCCTACCTGAGCGATCAGCGGTTGTCGGCCGAGTACGGGCAGCGGGCTCTGGCCATCGCGCGCACCGTCGCCAGTGATCCGGTGGTGCGCGAGGAGGTCGCCCGGTACGCGGCGCTGGAGCCGGGGCCATTGCTCCGCGCGGAGCTCGCGAGCGGGGAACTGGAGCAGACGGCCGAGGCGGCGCGCCTGCGGACGGGGGCACTGTTCGTGGTGATCACCGATGACGCGGGGTTGCGGTTGGCGCATCCCGACCCGGCGCGGCTGGGTCAGAAGGTGAGCACGGATCCCTCGGAGGCGTTGGCAGGGCGCGAGGTGGTGATTCGCGAGCACGGCACACTCGGCGACTCGGTGCGGGCGAAAGTGCCGGTGCGCGAGCCCGGTTCGGATCGGGTGGTGGGCGAGGTGAGTGTCGGCATCTCCACCGAGGCGGTGAGCGATCAGCTGGTGAGCGACCTGCGCCGGGCCGCCGTCCTGGTGATGGGCGCGCTGTTCGCGGGGATCGCGGGGTCGGTGTTGCTGGCACGGCGGTGGCACGGGTTGACCCTGGGCTTGCAGCCCGCCGAGCTGGCCGAACTGGTGCGCGAACAGGATGTGGTGCTGCACGGGATCGGCGTGGGGGTGGTCGCGGTCGATGCCAGGTGGCGCACGACGGTGATCAATGACGAGGCGCGCGCCCTGCTCGGAATCGACGGGGACAGTGGACGTTCGGTGGATTCGATCGGGCTCACGCCGCGCGTGCTCGAGGCGTTTCGCGCCGCCGACGGGCAGCCGGTGCAGGCGGCGGTCGGCGATCGGATCGTCGTGGTCACCGCCAGGACGGTGACCCGCGAGGGGCGCGCGCTGGGGGCGGTGCTCGATGTGCGCGATCGGACCGATGTGGAATCGCTGACCCGGCAGCTGGACGCGGTGCGGTCGATGAGCACGGTGTTGCGGGCGCAGCGGCACGAGTTCGCCAACCGATTGCACCTGCTCAGTGGGTTGCTGCACGGCGAGCGGCCCAGCGAGGCCGCGAAATACATCGACGAGCTGCTCGGGTCGGGGCCGCTCGGTGCCGCGATGCCGGGGATCGATGCGGTGCGCGATCCGTATCTGCAAGCGTTTCTCGCCGCCAAGGCCGCTCATGCCAGGGAGAACGGGGTGTCGTTGCGGCTGGGGCCGAGCACCTGGGTGGACGCGAATCTCGGTGCGCCGGTGGATGTGACGACAGTGCTGGGCAATCTGCTCGACAATGCCATCGATGCCGTGCGCGTCGTCGAAGCCGCCACGGGGCCGGACGTGCCCGCCGAGTTCGACGCACGCATCCGCGATGATTCCGTGGCGACCGAGTCCGGCGCGCAAGCCCGCGCGCTCGTCGAGGTCGAGTTGGTGCAGGAGGGATCCACGCTGCACATCACCGTCGCCGACAGCGGCCCGGGAATCGGACCGGAATTGGTGGATTCGCTATTCGCCGACGGGGTTTCGACGAAACACGGTGGCGGGGTGCCAGGAGGTCGCGGGGTGGGGCTGGCGTTGTCGCGGCAGGTCGCTCGGGCGCTCGGTGGCGATGTGTGGTTGGCCTCGGCCGCCGGCGCCGGTGGACAACTGAGCGGGGCGGAGTTCATCGCGCGCCTACCCGGCGTGCTCAGCGAGGGAGAAGTGTCGTGAACCGGCCCGACTACACCGTGCTCGTGGTCGATGACGACTTCCGGGTGGCGAACATGCATGCCGGAATCGTCGGCGCGCTACCCGGATTCGCTGTCGGCGCGGTCGTCAACACCGTTGCCGCCGCCCGGCAGGCACTCGCCACCACCGCCATCGATCTCGCCTTGGTCGACGTCTATCTGCCGGATGGTTCGGGCATCGACCTGGTGCGCGAATTGCACTGCGACGCCATGATGCTCACCGCTGCCACCGAATCGGCCACGGTCCGCGCCGCCTCGGCGGCGGGAGCGCTGGCGTATCTGGTGAAACCGTTCGATCACACCGTCCTCGCCGCCCGACTGGCCGGCTATGCCCGTTACCGCAGAATCCTCGCCGTCCCCGAGGTGAGCGCACGCGAGGTCGACGCGGCACTCGACGCGCTGCGGCCCACCCCGGTAACCCCGGACCGGGGCTCCGCCGCCGCCTCCCCCACCAGGGAACTCGTACTCCGAGCGGTGCACGGGGCCACCGCCCCGATGTCGGCGGGCGAGGTCGCCACCGCCATCGGAATCTCACGGGCCACCGCCCAGCGCTACCTGGCTGCCCTCGTCACCACCGCCGATCTACGCATGCAACTTCGCTACGGCACCACCGGCCGCCCCGAACAGGAATACTCCCCGATCCGCCGCACGCCCTGAGCGACGCGACCCGTCTCGGCAACCCGATGCGTGCCGAGAGACCCGGCGGCACAAAACCAGTCGACCCGACGGTGGCCCGCCAACTAGCGTTGATTCTCGCCGTCACACCGCCGTCGAAAGGTCATGCAGTGCTCGAAGCCGAAGCGATCGCCGCCAACCGCGCGAATTGGGACGACCGGGCCGACGTGCACGCGCGTTCGCGGATGTACGACGTCGACGCCTTTCTGGCCGATCCGGACGACATTTCCTCGGTGGTGCGCAACGATCTCGCGGTACTGGCCCCGCACCTACCGGAATCCGGGATCCGGGGGCGATCCCTGCTGCATCTGCAGTGTCACATCGGGACGGACACCGTGTCCTGGGCGCGGTTGGGCGCGATCGAGGTACACGGACTGGATCTGTCGCCGAACTCGCTGCGGCACGCCGCGCGGATCGCCGAGGCCGACGGTCGCGACATCACCTGGGTCGAAGGCGACGCGCGGTTCGCCTCCTCCCTGCTCGATCGGCGCTTCGACACCATCGTGACCAGTGCGGGAACCATCGTCTGGCTGCCGGAGCTCACCGCGTGGGCGCGGTCGATCCATGACCTGCTCGAACCGGGCGGGGTGTTCGTGATCCGCGACGACCATCCGATTCTGGGTGCGATGCAGTTCGAACCGTGGGAGATCGACGACGATTATCTCGGCGGTGGCGGCGCTCGCAGCTACTCGGACTCGGGGACCTACACCGAGGAATCCGAAGGGCAGATCGCGCACACCACCAATCACGAGTGGCGCCACGACCTGGGCGAGATCGTCGGTGCGCTGCTCGGAGCCGGGCTCGTCATCGAGGCGTTGACCGAGCTGCCCACTATGGACTGGCCCGCGTTCGCCGATCTCGTGCCCTGCGAGCAGGGGTGGACATTGCCCGACGGCGCACCGCGCATCCCGTTGAATTTCGCCGTCGTCGCCCGGCGGCCCGGCCACTAGACGCCGTCGAGCCGCGCAGTCTCAGGCACCCTCGCCGAGGGCGTGCAGGATCGCGCGGGTCTTCTCGTCGCGGGCCGTCACGCCCTGCTCGTACTGCTGCTCGCCGTTGCCGTAGGCGGCGTCGACTTGCTGGACCACCATGCCCATGGCCGACTTGTCCGGTGAGCCGATGTCGAAGGTCATCTGGGAGCCGACGTTGTCCATCAGATGGCGGATGCCCGCGGGGCCGCCGCCGAGGTTCATGCCCTCGAACGGGCCGACGGTGGCCCAGCGCAGTCCGAGCGAAGCTTTGACCAGGTCGTCGAGGTCTTCCGCGGCGATGATGCCCTGTTGCACCAGGTAGATCGCCTGGTCGTTGAAGACCTTCTGCAGGCGGTTGCCGACGAAACCAGGGATCTCGCGCTGCAACCGGATCGGTGTCTTACCCAGCTCGCGATAGACCGTCATCGCCCGGTCCACCGCCGCATCGGCGGTCTTCGCGCCGGGAACCACCTCGACGAGGGGCATCAGGTCCGCCGGGTTGAACGGGTGGCCGATCAGGATGCGGTCCGCCGCGGAGCTGCCCTGGGCGATGTCGGTGGGCAGCAGCGAGGACGAGGAGGAGGCGAGCACCACGTCGTCGGCGGTGGCTGCGGCCAGCTCGGCGAAGACCCCGTGTTTGAACTCGAGCCGTTCCGGGCCTGCCTCCTGCACATAGTCGACGCCCTCGGCGGCCGATCCGGCCTCGGCGTGGGCGGTGACCGACAGACCCGACAGATCGTCGGCCACGATCTGTTCGAGGTCGGGTCGCGGATCGGCCAGTGCGACGTCCCAGCCGCCCCGGGCGAAGAGCCTCGCCCAGCCGATACCGATCACGCCCGCCCCGACGATCGCCACCTTCGCCATGAGCTCTCCCGCCGATCGGAATCCCGAGTGGACCGTTCGGCAGCGAGGGTACGCAACGCCCGAGGCGGACAACGCCCGACACGCGGCGGGCGTTATCCGGCTCTGATCAGCGTGATTGCAGCCAGCCGCCGATTCGCTGCGCGATGGCGTCGGGGGTGAGGCCGAGTTCTTCGAGGATCTCGTTGCGGGAGGCGTGGTCCAGGAACTGCTGGGGCACACCGAGATCGCGGGTGGGGACGTCCAGGCCCGCGTCGCGCAGGCGAGCGGAGACGGTGGAGCCGATGCCGCCGTGCAGGCCGCCGTCTTCGACGGTCACCACGAGGCGGTAGTTCTCCGCGAGCTTGACCAAGGTGTCCGACACCGGGATGACCCAGCGCGGATCGACGACGGTGACCGAAATGCCTTGGGGTTCGAGGAGTTCGGCGACCTTCATCGCGGTGTCGGCGAAGGGGCCGACGGCGACGATCAGGACATCACCGTGCTGGGACTGGGCGGAGCCCGCACCGGGCACGGCCAGTCGCAGCACATCCAGCCCGTCGAGACGTTCCACGGCCGTGATGTCCTCGGCGACACTGCCTTTCGGGAACCGCAGCACGGTCGGGCCGTCGGAGACGGCGAGCGCTTCGGCCAGCTCCTCCCGCAACGTGGAACCGTCGCGCGGGGCCGCGACCCGGATGCCGGGGATGATGCCCAGCAGCGAGAAGTCCCACATGCCGTTGTGGCTGGCGCCGTCGGGGCCGGTGACACCCGCGCGATCCAGCACGACCGTGACGGGCTGCTTCAGCAGTGCCACGTCCATCAGGAGCTGGTCGAACGCGCGGTTGAGGAAGGTGGCGTAGATGGCGACCACCGGGTGCATACCACCCAGTGCCAGACCGGCGGCCGAGGCCATGCCGTGCTGTTCGGCGATGCCGACGTCGAACATGCGCTCTGGGAAGCGTTCGCCGAACGCGGCCAGGCCGGTGGGGCCCGGCATGGCGGCGGTGATGGCGACGATGTCGTCGCGGCGCGCACCGTGTTCGATGAGCTCCTCGGAGAACACCGCGGTCCAGCCCTTGGCCTTCTTGCCCGCCAGCGGGCGGCCGGTGAGCGGGTCGATCGGGTCGCAGGCGTGCATCTGGTCGGCGACGTGATTCTCGGCGTGCTCGTAGCCGTTGCCCTTGCGGGTGACCACATGCACGACGACCGGACCGCCGAAGTCCTTGGCGCGCCGCATCGCCGCTTCGAGCGCGACGAGATCGTGGCCGTCGACCGGGCCGACGTACTTCATGCCCAGATCGGAGAACAGTTCCTGCGGGCTCACCGCGTCTTTGATCCCGGCCTTGAGCGCGTGAACCATCGAGTACGCCGAATCACCCACGGCGGGAATGCTTTTCAGGATGCGTTTCCCGGCGTCGAGCGCGTGCTCGTAGGCAGGCTGGGTGCGCAGGGCGGTCAGCCGGTCGGCGAGCCCACCGATCGTGGGGGCATAGGAACGGCCGTTGTCGTTGACCACCACCACCACCGGGCGATCGGGCGCACCCGCGATGTTGTTGAGCGCCTCCCAGCACATACCGCCGGTGAGCGCACCGTCCCCGACGATCGCGACCGGGGTGCGGTCCTGATCGGTGAGCGCGAACGCCTTCGCGAGGCCGTCGACGTAGGACAGCGCGGCCGACGCGTGTGAGGACTCGACCCAGTCGTGTTCGCTCTCGGCGCGGCTCGGGTAGCCCGACAGACCGTCACGGC
>NZ_JBHWZY010000370.1:0-6491 GCF_042727815.1 Nocardia sp. NPDC060220 | reverse complement strand
GGACAAGGCCGGGCTGAGCGCCGAGGCGGGCAAGGTGACCGGCCTGATCGGCCCGAACGGCGCGGGCAAGAGCACCCTGTTCGACGTGATCTGCGGATTGCGGCGACCGGTGACCGGCCGGGTCACCATGAACGGCCGCGACGTCACCCGGCTCGGGCCCGCCCGCCGGGCCGGGCACGGGATGGCGCGGACCTTTCAGCGGCTGGAACTGTTCGGCCGCTTGAGCGTTCGCGACAACCTGCTCGTCGCCGCGGAACTCGGGCGCCACCGGCGCGACGCCGCCGGGATCGTCGACGGGCTCCTCGACCGACTCGGACTGGACGAGGTCGCCGACACCGCCGCCGACGATCTGCCGACCGGCACCGGCCGGCTGGTCGAGGTGGGCCGGGCGATGGCCGCCCGGCCCAGCGTGGTCCTGCTCGACGAGCCGGCGGCCGGCCTCGACCACACCGAAACCGAGCGGTTCGCCGCACTGTTGCGGTCGCTGGCCGCCGACGGTGTCGCGGTACTGCTCGTCGAGCACGACATGGGCCTGGTCATGAATGTCTGCGACCAGCTCTACGTACTCGACCTCGGCGCGATCATCAGTTCCGGGCCGCCCGAGGTGATCCGCCGTGACGCCGCCGTACTCGCCGCCTACCTGGGAGAAGGATGACCTCGTCACTGGAATTACACGGTGTCCGCGCGGCCTACGACGCGATCACGGTGCTGCACGGTGTCGACCTGCGGGTCGGCGCCGGCGAGGTGGTCGCCCTGCTCGGTCCCAACGGGGCGGGTAAGACCACCACCCTGCGGGTCGCGGCCGGGGTGCGTGCGGTCACCGCGGGCCGACTGGTCCTCGGAGGCCGAGACGTCACCGGGGCCGACCCCCGCGATCTGGCGGCCGCCGGGGTCTGCCTGATCCCCGAGGGCCGTGGCGTGTTCCCCAACCTGTCGGTCCGCGACAACCTGCTGATGATGACCTTCACCGGCAAGACCCACGCCGAGATCGAGGAAGTGGCGTTCAGCCGATTCCCGATTCTCGCCCAACGCGCCGACCAGATCGCGGGCACGATGTCGGGCGGCGAACAGCAGATGCTCGCGCTCGCCCGGGGATTGGCCACCGACCCCGCCGTGCTGCTACTCGACGAACTGTCCATGGGCTTGGCCCCGCTGGTCGTCGAGCGGCTCTACGAACAGGTCGGTGAGATCGCCCGCCAAGGCGTGGCGGTGCTGGTCGTCGAGCAGTTCGCCGCCGCCGTCCTCGACATCGCCGACCACGCGGCCGTGCTGGTGCGCGGCCGCATCGAACACCAGGGGCCCGCCGACGGCGAACTCCGCCGCGAACTGGCCAACCTCTACCTAGGAAGTCACTGATGACCGAAACACGTGCCGACCGCTTCGCTCGCGAACTGGCCGAATTGAAGATCCCCGATCCCGCCTCGGGCCGGGGGAGTCTGTGGTTGCGCCTCGGCGCGACCGCGATGGTGGCGGGCCCGGCGCTCGCCGTGGTGGCCTACTTCTTGGCGCACAACACCTCCGATCCGCTGGCCCAGCGCGACGCACTGGCGCTCGCGCTGGTCGGGGTGGCGCTCAGTGTCGTCGGCGCCGCGCTGTTCGTCCGCTACTCGCTCACCGGTGTGTTGCGATTCTGGATGGCACGCCAGTCCTACGATCTGAACCAGCTCGGTGATCGCCTGTCGGAGAACCGAATTCAATTGGACGACGCAGCGTCCGTGGCGTGATGAGCGCCTGATCGAGATAGGGATCGCCCCCCACATGAGGGCGATCCCGATCGAGGTTACACAGCGTAATACCTTCACGCACAGCGTAATATGTTCATACACAGCGCAATTCGGTCACGCGCAGCGCAGTTCGGTCACACGCCGCGCGGGATGTCGAGGAATTGTGCGTCGATCGCGGTGTCGAGCGCACCCATGGTCGCGCCGAGTTCGGCGGCCAGCGTCCGCACCGTGGCGACGTCCTTGCGCAGGAACTCACCGACCGCGGCGTGGAACGCGGCCACCGAACCCTTCGCCGCCACACTGGCGGCGGCGCGACTGGCTCCGCTGGCCCGCTGGAGCGCCGACAGCAGGGTCGCCTCGTCGACGCCGAGTTCGGCGGCCAGCTGCACGGCTTCGGTGATCAGGCCGAGCTGGGCCGCGAACAGCGCGTTGTTGACCAGCTTCACGCACTGGCCCGTACCGAGTGGACCCACCGCAAGCACCGGGTCCGCGTAACTCCGCAGGACCGGAAGAGCGCGGGCGACGGCGTCTTCGGCGCCACCGGCGAACACGGTGAGGGTGCCCGCATCGATATCGGGTGGCCCACCGCTGACCGGCGCGTCGACCACCCCGATATCGGAGGAATTGGCTTGCGCGGCAATGTCGTCGGCAGTTCGTGGGCTACCGGTGGTGTGCACGATGAGCACCGACCCGCCGGGCATGCTCGCCAGCAGCGGAGTATCGAGGCAGACCTCGCGGACCTGGGCGTCGCTGAACACACAGACCACGACGGCGTCCGCCCCGGTGCCGACCGCGGCCGTGAACGACACGGGCTCGGCACCCAACTCGGTGATCCGTCGGCGCGCGTCGCCGGACCGACCGAGCGCGCGCACTTCGTGCCCCGCCGCGACGAGACGGCGCACCATCGGAGCGCCCATCCGCCCCACCCCGATGAACCCGATCCGCAAGGCGGTCATCGCGGATGGCCGATGAGGCTCAGTGTCTCGTCGGCCGCGGTCAGCGCGACACCGGTCTCGGCGTCGGCCCCGGTGGCGAGTTCGGCGAGCAGCCCGACGTCCTTGCGCAGGGTGTGCCCGGCGTGCTCACCGATCCGAGCCAGCGTGCCGGCCAGGATACGACCGAGGGCGAAGCTGTTCGCCGACCCGTTCGCGATCACCTCGCCGAGCTTGGCTTGGTCGACGCCGAGGTCGCGGCCGAGCGCCAGAGTGCTCGCCGCGGTCGCGAGATTCGCGGTGAACAGCAGATTGTTGAGCAGCTTGGTGACCTGGCCCGCCCCGGTATCGCCCAGGTGCACCACCGGATCGGCGTAGGTGCCGAACACCGGCCTGCACCGGTCGACCGCCTCGACCGGGCCACCGGTCATGACGAGCAATCGCCCCTGGGCGACCGCGGGCGCACCGCCGCTGACCGCGGCGTCGATCAACGTAACGCCTTGTGCCGCAGCGGTTTCGGCGAGCTCGCGGCAGGTGTCGGGATGAACAGTGCTGTGCACGGCCACGATCGCGCCCGGCGCGAGTCCGCCGAGCACGCCGTCCTCGCCGGTCAGGACCTCACGGATGTCGGCGTCGTTACCCACGCACAAACAGACCAGGTCGCTGGCCTGGGCGAGGGCGCGCGGGGTGGGCGCGATCTCGGCCGCGGTCTCGGCGAACTGCTCGAGCGTGGCGGGTCTGCGTGCCCACAGGGTGGTCCGATACCCGGCCGCCACGATTCGCTGCGCCATCGGCGCACCCTGACTACCCAACCCGATGAATCCGATGCGCATCAGCGCACCTCCTATTCGATATGCCACTCACGCAGTAGGTTCGGGCCGCGGGCGCCAGAACAGCGCGAGCAGTCCCGTGGTCGACACCACGCCGGCGCCGAGTGCGATGACGCCCCCGGCCCAGCCGGTGACAGTGATTCCGGCGGCGTGATCGATCGACAGGCGACCCGGGCCGGTGAAGGCCAGCGCCAGCGCGACCACCGCCAGGACGAGTACGTACTCGTACCCCTCCTTGAAGACGAAGAATCCGTTCGCGCGGTGCGCGAGCAGCCCGGCGACGAGCATGACCGCGATCACCGCCGCGCAGGCCAACGGTGTGGCGAGGCCGAGGATCAGCAGCACGCCCGCCCCGATCTCGGCGACCACACTCGCCCAGGCTTGCAAGACACCGTTGCGCAGGCCGAGGCCGGCGAACCAGCGGGCCGTGCCCGCGATCCGCCCGCCACCGAGCCAGTGGTTGAGTCCGTGCGCGATCATCGTGACGCCGACGACGAGCCGGATCAGAGTCGGCGCCACATCGGTGACATCCATGGGTTCACCTCCTGAGCCACGACGGGGTGGCTCGGTCGAATCGGGTCAGTTGTCGCTGGTCAGCAGGAGGACACCGCTCGGGGTCAGCCCGCCGCTGCTGGTCACCGCGACCCGCGCGCCCTCGACCTGGCGCGGGCCCGCCTCGCCGCGCAGCTGGCTGACGGCCTCGTGCAACAGCCCCATGCCGTGGGTGCGGCCGTGGGAGAGCTGGCCACCGTGGGTGTTGAGCGGGAGCAGCCCGTCGCGCGCGATGTTCTTGCCGCCGTCGAGGAAGTCCTTGGCCTCGCCGATCCCACAGAAGCCGAGGGCTTCGATCCCGGACAGGCAGTTGAAGGTGAATCCGTCGTAGAGTTCGGCGACGTCGACATCGGTGGGGCGCAGCGAGGTACGCGACCACAGGTGCGCGGCCTGGCCCAGGACCTGTGGTTCATGGGTCAGGGTGCTCTGGTCCCATTCGATCCGTTCGAGGATCTGGGTACCGACCGCGGCGACCCGCACCGGTGGCTTCGCCAGATCCGGGGTGGTGTCGATCGCCGAGACCAGCACGGCGACCGCGCCGTCGCAGGGGACATCGCAGTCGTAGAGCCCGAACGGGGTGGTGACCGGCCTGGCTTCGAGGTACTCCGGCATCGTCAGGGGTTCGCGATAGACCGCCGTCGGATTCAGCTCGGCGTTGGCGCGCTGGTTCAGCGCGATCCAGCCGAGCGTTTCCCGGGTGGTGCCGTAGCGATGGAAATGCCGTTGGGCGTTCTGCGCCAACGTATGCGCGGCCGAGGTGGCGCCGAAGGGCATCATCCAACTGGTGGTCCGGCCGCCCGTCGGCGTGATCTTGCCGGTGCGCATGAGTTCGTTGTACGTCGCCTCCCAGACGGTGCGGAAGCACAGGACGTGCCTGGCCAACCCGCCGGCGACGGCCAACATCGCCGCGATCACCGACCCGCCGGGACCGAAGGTCTCGAAACCGCCGCTGTACCAGGTCGGTCGCAGACCCAGCGCGGCCTCGAGCGCGGTTACGCCGCCCTCGCCGAAACCGCCGACATTGCCGCCGCCGGGATAGGTCGACAAGCCGTCGATGTCGGCCATGGTGAGCCCGGCATCGGCGACCGCGCGCTCGCAAGCCGAGATCGTCAGCGACAGCGGCGAAACCATCAGCCGCCGACCGATATCCGACATCCCGATCCCGGTGATGGCGACCTTGTCCTCGAACTTGTCCCGTCCGATCATCGGCCGCACGTGCTCGCCGAACCGGTGCGGTTCGATCTCGTCGGCGGGCAGCGGCGCGGGTTCGGGCTGGTCGGCGGTCGGCCGGAACAGCGGCAACCACACATCCGCGTCCTGTTCGAACACGACCTCCATCCGCATCCCCAGCACGAGGTCGGCCGGGTCACAGCCCACCACATTGGTGGTCAGGCGAACCCGGAGATCCTCCTCGACCGCGACCTGGGCCACCACATACGGCGCGGGTAGCCCCGGCACGCTGAACCGCTGGTTGACGGTGAAGCCGACCAGGGTGGCGAAGCCGGAGACCTCCCGGACCCTGAGGGTGTGCCCGTGGCAGTACCGGCACACCGGCTGTGGTGGATGGATCAGGGCCGCGCAAGAACCGCACTCCTGGATCCGCAGGCGCCCGTCGGCGCCCGCGGTCCAGAAGAACTCGTTCTCCGCGGTCACCTGGGGCAGGGGCCGCCCCGATGGCTCGGCCATCTCGTTCCTCACCGATGGCTGGGCCATCTTGTTGTTCACCGATGGCTCGGCCATCGCGTTGCTCACTGTGTACTGGCGTCCCGCTGGGCTGTGACGGGTGCCGCGAGTTGCTGTTCGTCACAGATCGTCTGGAGTTTCGCCAGCGTCTCGTCGAGTCCGGCTCCCAGCCGCACGCCCGGGGTGAACGTCGCCGGGAGGTGCCGCATGCCCTGGATGACCCCGATGGTGTCGTAGTGCACCGTGGTCTCGGGATCACAGCGGTAGTCCGGCATCCGGTCCAGCACGGCGAGCAGCATGCGCTTGAACACGGTCCGCGCCACGTTCGAGCCGATGCACCGGTGGATACCGAGCCCGAAGCTGTAGTGCCGGTTGCGCCGTCGGTCCAGGATGACCTCGTTGGGATCGTCGAAGACCGCCGGATCCCGATTGGCCATCGCCCACGACAGCCACACCCGATCGCCTTCCTTGAACTGGGTGCCGACGACCTCGCAATCCTCGGCCATCGTGCGCCCGTCACCCGGTGCGGGCGTGTAGTAGCGCAGGAATTCCTCGGTGGCGGAATCGAGGAGATCATCGCGCTCGCGGCTCAGTGTCTCGCGCTGGTCCGGGTTCTCCGAGAGCCATTCCAGGGCGTGCGCGGTGAGCGCGGTCGTGGTGTCGAAGCCGCCGCCGATGAGCAGGCCGAGCATGCCCAGCATTTCCATATCGGGGAGCGGCTCGCCGTTCATCGTCGCGTTGTTGATCGCGTTGATCAGGCCGGGCCGAGG
>NZ_JBHWZY010000369.1:0-6496 GCF_042727815.1 Nocardia sp. NPDC060220 | reverse complement strand
GTGTTGAGCAACATGAAATTGCCTGTGCCGTAGGTGTTCTTGGCCTCGCCGGGGGACAGGCACGCTTGGCCGAAGGTGGCCGCCTGCTGGTCGCCGAGAATGCCCGCGACCGGAATGCCCTCGAACGGACCGGAGGTGATGTCGGCGTAGACCTCCGACGAGCTGCGGATCTGCGGGAGCAGCGACATCGGAATGCCGAAATCCGCGCAGATCTGTGGATCCCATTGCAGGGTGCGAAGATCCATCAGCATGGTGCGTGAGGCGTTGGTGACATCGGTGAGGTGTTCACCGGTCAGCTTCCACAGCACCCAGCTGTCCATGGTGCCGAAACACAGGTCGCCTGCCTCGGCGCGCGCCCGCACGCCGTCGACATTGTCGAGGATCCATCGCAGTTTCGGCCCGGCGAAATAGGTCGACAGCGGCAGGCCGGTGCGGTCCGCATAGCGTTGCGGCCCTTGATCACCCGCGAGCTCGGTGCACAGCTGATCGGTGCGCGTGTCCTGCCACACGATCGCGTTGTACACGGGATCGCCGGTCGCCCGATCCCACACCACGGTGGTCTCACGCTGATTGGTGATCCCGACCGCGGCCAGATCCCCGGCCGAACACCGGCTGGTGCCCAGCGCCGCACCGAGCACCGACTCGGTATTGCGCCATACCTCCGCTGGATCGTGCTCCACCCAGCCGGGCTTGGGAAAGATCTGCCGATGCTCGCGCTGCGCGGTTCCGACGATCCGACCCTGCCGATCGAAGATGATGCACCGACTCGAAGTCGTGCCCTGATCGATGGCAGCCACATAGCGACGCATTGATGCAGGTTACCGAAAGTGGAGCCGGCGACCGCAAGATTTGTGGTCGGCGACGAATTTCGGGCCCACGCCTCGCCGCGTACGTCCCCAGCGACGAGTGCGGACTACGTTTAGCCTGTACGCAGCGGCGCCGGGAACGCGGCGTTTGCCCCAACTGTCGGCTGGGACCGGCCGGAATCGGTCGGCGGCGAGGAGTCGAGCATGTCGCAGACACCGGAGTTTCCGTTCCTGCACCCGGGAGAGTTGGTTGCGGGCGGCAAAAGGGATCGGCTCGGACCCGGCGATCTGGGGCCGGAACATCGGCGGACCGCCTGGGAACGGCTGGGCAAGGATCAGTTCGACGTCCTGGTGGTCGGCGGCGGCGTCGTGGGCGCCGGTATCGCGCTCGATGCCGCGACACGGGGGCTGTCGGTCGCGCTGGTCGAGGCCCGCGATCTCGCGTCGGGCACGTCGAGCCGCTCGTCCAAGATGTTCCACGGTGGCCTGCGCTACCTCGAACAGCTCGAATTCGGCCTGGTCAGGGAAGCGCTGAAGGAACGTGAGCTGGCGTTGTCGACGCTCGCACCGCACCTGGTGAAGCCGCTGCGGTTCCTCTATCCGCTGACCCACCGCGTGTGGGAGCGGCCCTACGTTGCCGCGGGCCTGACCCTGTACGACACCATGGGTGGCTCGAAATCCGTTCCAGGACAGCATCATCTGACCCGGCACGGCGCGATGCGGCTCGCCCCAGGCCTGCGCCGGGACTCGATGATCGGCGGCGTCACCTACTACGACACCGTCGTCGACGACGCCCGCCACACCATGACGGTTGCCCGCACCGCCGCGCATTACGGCGCGGTCATCCGCACCTCCACGCAGGTCGTCGGATTCCTGCGCGAAGCCGACCGGGTCGTGGGGGTGAAGCTGCGCGACACCGAGGACGGGCGTACCGGCGAGGCGCGAGCGAATGTGGTGATCAACGCGACCGGCGTGTGGACCGATGAGGTGCAGAGTCTGTCGAGGCAACGCGGCCGATTCCATGTGCGCGCGTCCAAAGGTGTGCACATCGTGGTGCCGCGCGACCGCATCGTCAGCGATGCCGCGATCATCCTGCGCACCACCACCTCGGTGCTGTTCATCATCCCGTGGGGCGCGCACTGGATCGTCGGCACCACCGACACCGATTGGAATCTCGACCTCGCCCATCCCGCGGCGACCAAGGCCGATATCGACTACCTGCTCGACCGGGTCAACGAGGTGCTGATCACCCCGCTCACGCACGCCGATATCGACGGCGTCTACGCGGGCCTGCGCCCATTGCTGGCGGGGGAGAACGACGACACGTCCAAGCTCTCGCGCGAGCACGCTGTGGCCAGGGTCGCGCCCGGACTGGTGAGCATCGCGGGCGGCAAGTACACCACCTACCGGGTGATGGCGGCGGACGCGATGGACGAAGCCGCACAAGACATTCCGGCGCGCGTCTCGCCGTCGATCACCGAGAAGGTGGCGCTGCTCGGCGCCGACGGCTACTTCGCGCTGGTCAACCAGACCGTGCAGCTCGCCGAGCACTACGGCGTCCACCCGTACCGGATGACGCACCTGCTCGACCGCTACGGCTCGCTGGTCGACGAGGTGCTCGCGATGGCAGCGGGCAAACCCGAACTCCTGCAACCGATTACCGACGCACCGGCCTACCTCCAGGTCGAGGCGGTCTACGCCGCGGCCGCGGAAGGCGCGCTGCACCTCGACGACATCCTGGCCCGTCGCACCCGCATCTCGATCGAGTATTCCGATCGCGGCGCGAACTGCGCCGAGCAGGTCGCCCACCTCGTGGCACCCGTTCTCGGTTGGGACTCCGACGATATCGACCGCGAGGTGTCCACGTACCAGGCGCGCGTACGGGCCGAGATCGAATCGCAGACCCAACCCGACGACACGTCGGCCGACGCGTTGCGGGCCGCCGCTCCGGAGCCGCGTCCGCAGTTGCTGGAACCGGTGCCGCAGGACCGCTGAGCCTCGGACCGGGGCTGAGCGAGCACGGGCGAGGTCATCTCACGGGCGAGGCTGGCAGCGCGGGCAGAAGAAGATGCCACGTTCGCGCTGAGTGATGCGGTCGGCAGGGTCGTCTTCGCCGAGCAACTGGGACGCGATCGGGGTGCCGCAGCGGGGGCAGGAACGGCGAGTGCGGCCGTAGACCATGGCGCGCCATGGTGGTTGGTGTGCGGCTTTGCCGAGAACACGGTGAGCTTCGTCGACGAGCGCTACGAGATCGGGGATGTCGCCGACCGGGGTAACGGGGTGGACTCTGCGCAGGAAACAGATCTCGCTGCGGTAGATGTTGCCGATGCCTGCCAGATTGCGCTGGTCGAGCAGGGCGAGACCGACGGCGCGACGCGGGTACTCGGTGAGCCTGCGCAATGCCTCGGCCGCATCCCAATCCGGGCCGAGGAGATCGGGGCCGAGGTGGTCGATGACCGTGTGTTCGTCGGCGCGCAGCAGCACCTGAACCTTGCCGAGCGAGAAGCCGACGGCCTCGACCTCGTCGTTGGCGAGCACCACTCGCGCGGTGACCGCGGGTTTGGTCCAGCGCTGGCCGCGGTGGAACACCCGCCACACGCCTTCCATCTTCAGGTGGGTGTGGATGCTCACGCGGTCGGTGCGGATGAACAGGTGCTTGCCGTAGCTGACGACCTCGTCGACACGTTCGCCGACCAGATCCACGGTGGCGTACCGCGGAACCCGGAAATCGCTGCGGGTGAGCGTTTTACCGACCAACGCCGTGCGTAGGCGCTGCGCGGCGCGGAAGACGGTATCGCCCTCGGGCATTCGGCTACACCTGCCTGCGCAGCCGCAGACCGCTCGGGGTCATCGAGAAACCGGCTTCGATCAGCACTTCGGCGAAGAGGTTGCCGTGCACAGTGTCTCCGTTGATCTTGTCGATCACCAAGCTGTCGACCCGGCGATCGCGCACCAGCCCGGCCAGTGCGAACGCTGCCGCCCGGCGCAGGCCGACGTCCTCGGTGAAACTGAGCAGAGTTTTGCCGCCGCGCTCGGAGTAGAGCACCAGTTCGCCGCCGACCAGAACCACCAACGCGCCCGCTTTGCGACCGGGCCGATGACCGCCCTCGGCGTCGCCCTTCGGCCACGGTAGCGCGGCGCCGTAGGGGTTGGCGGGGTCGCATGCCGCGAGGGCGAGCGCGACGCCCGCTCTGGTGGTGTCGCGGTCGGTGTCGAACGAGCGCAGGCGGTCGACGGTGTCGGTGGTGGAGAACTGGGCGCCGCCGAGCGTGTCGACGAAATAGCCGCGCCTGCACCGGCCGCGATCCTCGAACTCGGTGAGCACCCGGTACATCAGCTGGAAACCGCCGGATATCCCTTCGTTCTGCACCGAACCGCGAGTGAGCACGCCGTAGCGTTCGATCAGTTGATCGGCGGTGGCGTGGGCGCGAACGGTGTTGTCCTGCACGCGTTCGGGCAGGATCGACCAGCGTCCCGCCAGTGTGGGCGGACCGGACCGGGTCGGCATCGCCGGTCGCGGCAGATACGCGCGGCCCCGGGGCGAGCGGCGCGGGGTGCGGTGCGCGGTGGTGGCGCGAGCGGTACCGGACAGCAGGGCGCGCACCGGGGCGAAGGTGTCACCGGAGACATAGCCCGCCCAAACCAGCTGCCACAGAGCCTCCCCGGCGGCTTTGTCGTCGAGCAGGCCCGCGGAGTCGGCGAGTTGGCGAAAGAAATAGGCGCCGCCGCCGCGCAAGGTGGATGGCAGTTGCTGGACACGGTTCGCGGCGACGGGATCGGGTGCGTCGAGATCGACCGCCGGCCACGGTTCCAGATTCGCGCCGAGTGCGGCCAGGAGACCGAGCTGGAGGTCGGTGGGGTCGATCTCGTCGGCGGGAGGCAGGGTGAAGGGTGCCTGGTCGGCCAGGTGCAGGGCGACCCACCCGTCGCGGGCGGTGATCGCGCCGTGGCCCGACCACACCACCTCGCCGGTCGCCATCAGCTCGTCCAGCATGGCGGGTGAGTAGTCGCGCACTCGGGTGGGCAGAATCAGCGATTCCCAGGCCGAGGCCGGGATCGGTACGCCCGCAAGCTGTTCCACCACTGTCGCCACGCCGTCGACACCGCGTAGCTCGCCGGATCCGACGTGTTGCCAGGACGGCAGGAACCGGGCGAACGCGGCGGTGGACACCGGCTCGACCTCGTGCCGCGCGGCAGCCAGTGAACGGCGGCGCAATCGGCGAAGGACCTGGGCGTCACACCACTCGCCGCCAGCAGTGTCCGGCGTGAATTCACCTTCCACCACGCGTTTCTCGGCGAGCAATCGGTGCAGCGCTGTCACGGCGACGGCCGTTCCGAGGCCGAAGCGGTCGGCGACCGCGGCGGTGGTGAACGGTGCGTGGGTGCGCGCGTAGCGCCCGACGAGGTCGCCGAGCGGATCGGGGACCGGTTCGATGAACGCCGCGGGCACTCCGATCGGCAAGGGCACTCCGAGCGCGTCCCGCAGCCGAGCGGCATCCTCCACCGCCACCCACCAGGTACGACCTGCGAACGAAACCTCCAGCGCCCGTCGCGAATCCCGCAGTTCCGCGAACCATGCCGGTGCATCGGCATCGGCATCGGCGAGCAGGTTGCCGCGGGCAGAATCGAGTCCCTCATCCGGCGTGCTGTGTGCGGGTTCGTCGGGTGAGTGGGTGCCGGTGTCCATCGCTTCGGCGTAGCGCGCGGCAGACGCGGTGCCGGGGCGGGGAACGCAGCGTGCTGCGGCTTCGGTGGGCGTGAGGGGACCGAGGAGACGGAGCAGGTCGGCCAGACCTTCAGCGTCGCGGGCCAGGCGCTCGGGGGTGAGGCGTTGGAGTTCTTGCTCGGTCAGGGTGATGACGGCGGGGTCGAGGAGTTCACGCAGCTCGACGCGGCCGAGGAGTTCGGCGAGCAGGCTGGAGTCCAAAGCCAGCGCGGCTGCCCGGCGTTCGGCCAGTGGGCTGTCGCCGTCGTAGAGGAATTGCCCGATGTAGGAGAACAGCAGGGCGCCGGCGAAGGGCGACGGGCTCGCGGTCTCGACCTCGATCAGGCGGATCTCGCGGCGGGCCACCTTGGTGAGCAGGTCGCGCAGGGCGGGCAGGTCGTATACGTCGCGCAGACATTCGCGGACGGTTTCCAGCAGGATCGGGAACTGCGGGAATTTGCGTGCCACGTCCAGCAATTGGGCCGAGCGCTGCCGCTGCTGCCACAGTGGTGCGCGCTTGCCGGGGTCGCGGCGCGGCAGGAGCAGCGCTCTGGCGGCGCATTCGCGGAAGCGGGACGCGAAAAGGGCGGAGCCGCCCACCTGTTCGGTGACGATGTCGTCGATCTCGTCGGGTTCGAAGGCGAACAGTTCGGCGCCGGGTGGTTGGTCGGTCGTATCGGGCAGGCGCACCACGATGCCGTCGTCGGAGGCGGTCGGGGCGGCATCGATACCGAACTGTTCCTGCAGACGCGCCCCCACCGCCAGCGCCCACGGTGCGTGCACCGGGGTGCCGAAGGGCGAGTGCAGCACCAGGCGCCAGTCGCCGAGTTCGTCGCGAAACCGTTCCACGACCAGGGTCCGATCGGTCGGCAATTGGCCTGTGGCACTGCGCTGTTCCTCGAGCAGGCCGACCAGGTTGGCTGTCGCGTTCTGATCGAGTCCGGCGGTGCGCACCAACTGCGCGAGCCGTACCGCGGGCTTGCTC
>NZ_JBHWZY010000368.1:4248-6508 GCF_042727815.1 Nocardia sp. NPDC060220 | reverse complement strand
AGGTGCCACCCGAAGGTGAGGACGTGCGCGATGTCGCGCCGCTGGTCACCCCCATCGACACCGAATTCCGGGTCGGCACCATGGGTCTGGGCTGGGATTCCGACGCAGGCGCCGTGGTGGTCGAGTTGCTCGCGATCACCGAGACCGAGGTCGACGAATCGGTGGTGCTCGACGACACCGACGAAGGCCCCGACGCGGTGCGGGTTTTCCTGACCCCCATCCAGGCACGCGAGTTCGCGTTGCGGTCGGCGCGGGTGATCGCGGCGGGCCGCCCACCGTGCCCGCTGTGCGGGGAACCGCTGTCCTCGCGGGGGCACATGTGTGTGCGCACCAACGGGTACAAGCGCGGCGAGATCTTCGGCGCTGCCGAGCTCGAAGAGGAGTGATCTTCTGTGCCGGTACTCACCGAAGGTGACCTCGACATCGTCGGCCGGATCGGCGTCGCCAGCAACCTCACGCTGGTCTGTGAGATCGCCGCACCCAAACCCGACGGCGCCCCGCTGCGGGTGGTGTACAAGCCGGTGCGTGGTGAACGGCCGCTGTGGGACTTTCCCGACGGCACACTCGCGGGCCGAGAGGTCGCGTCGTATCTGATCTCCGAACACCTCGGCTGGGGTGTGATCCCCGAAACGGTGCTGCGCGACGGGCCGCTGGGGCCGGGCATGGTGCAGCGCTGGGTCACCTCGGTCGACAACCGCACCGATGCCCGTCAGCGCCTCGACCTGGTCGATCTGTGCACGCCGGGAACCGTGCCCGCGGGATTCTGCGAAGTGCTGCGCGCGCTCGACGAGCAGGGCAACGAGGTCTCGCTCATCCACGCCGACGATCCGCGCCTGCAGCGGATGGCGGTGCTGGATCTGTTGCTCAACAACGCCGATCGCAAAGGCGGGCACGCGCTGGAAGGTGTCGACGGGCAGGTCTACGGCGTCGACCACGGCATCTGCCTGCACGCCGAACCTAAACTGCGCACCGTGCTGTGGGGCTGGGCGGGACGGCCGGTGCACGAGTCGCTGATCCCCGACATCACCACCTTCGCCGCGAATCTGCCCGGCGCCGTGGCCGATTCGCTGGCCATCCACATCACCGACGCCGAGATCACCGCCCTGGCCGAACGGGCGAAGGCCTTGCTGGATCACCCGGTGATGCCTGTCCCCAACTCCTCGCGTCCGATCCCCTGGCCCGCATTCTGACAGTAGGTCCGGCGCCGATAAATCGGTCGTGCTCCGCCCGGCCCGGTTGCTACCGTTGCCGCCATGAAGGTCGAATCCCGAATCGCTGCCGCGACCGCACGAGCTCTCAGCTCGCCGGTCGCTGCCGCCTGACCTTCTCTCCCATGCCGGCGACCGGAAACGGTCCGCTGGCGTGCGTCGGTCTTGTCGCTGTTCGTCATGGTGGCCGCTTCCGGTCGATGTCACCTCGATGGAGCAACCACCATGATCACCACAGACCAGACCGTTCGGACCTTCCTCGACTATTTCCGCGAACGCGGGCACGAACTCACACCGGACGGATCACTCATTCCCTCGCCGGGGGATCCGGTGCTGTTCACCACCTCCGGGATGCACCCGTTGACCCCGTATCTGAGGGGTCGGCCCCACCCGCTGGGCCGGCGACTCACCGGCTCGCAGCGATGCTTGCGCACCACCGATCTCGACGAGGTCGGTGACGACACCCACCTCACCGTGTTCGAGATGCTCGGATCGTGGTCACTCGGCGACTACAGCGGCCCGCAGAGCCTGCGGTGGGGAGTGGAACTGCTGCGCGACGGCTTCGGTATCGACCCGAACCGGATGCACGTCACAGTGTTCGGCGGTGACGACCACGTCGAGCCCGACCACGAGTCGTGGCACACCTGGGACGAGCTGGGTCTGCCGGTCGAACCGACCGTCGACGAGAACTGGTGGTCCAACGGCCCGACCGGACTGTGCGGGCCCGACTCCGAGATCTTCGTCTGGACCGGAGACGACACGCCGCAGGGCACACCGATGACCGATGACCGGTGGGTGGAGGTGTGGAATCACGTCATGATGCGCTACCTGCGCCATCCCGACGGCAGCCTCGAACCGATGCGCCGACCCTGCGTCGACACCGGGCTGGGGCTGGAACGGCTGGTGCGAATCCTGCGGAACTCACAGTCCGTCTTCGAGATCGACCTGTTCGAGCCCTGGCTGAACACCTTGCCCCGAATCTGGGGCCCGCTCGATGATCGGTCGCTGCGAGTGCTGTCGGACCATCTGCGATCGAGCATCGTCGTCCTCGG
>NZ_JBHWZY010000368.1:0-4238 GCF_042727815.1 Nocardia sp. NPDC060220 | reverse complement strand
TCACCCCGTCCCCGTCGGGCCGTGGTCACATCCTGCGGCGTTTGCTCCGCCGCACCCTCACCACGTTGTGGCGCGACGATCCGACCCGCACTCTGTCGGACCTGCCGATCGAGCTGGTGGACCACACCCTCGGGCACTTCCGGCAATCCGTGCGCGGCCAGGACGTGCGCACCCTGCTGGTCGAGGAGGAACACAAATTCGATCTGCTGATCCAGCGCGGGCGAAAGGTCTTGTCCCACCGTCGTTTCAGCGGACCCTTGACCGACGGCGACTACCACTACCTGCACGACACCCACGGTCTGCCCCGCGATCTCGTGGTGTATCTGACCACCGAATCCGGGGTCGGGTGAGCGGGTTCGGATTCTGGGCCCTTCGTGGCGGTAGCAGGTTTTCGGAAGCGCAAGGCCGGACCGGGTGTGAGGATCGCCGGACAACGATGCGAGGAGAAGAGATGCGACAACATGCTGGTCCGGCTCCGTCGGTTGCGCAGTGGCGCGTGGTCGGGGGAAGCCGATGAGAACCGTCGTGCTGAGTCTTGTCGCGGTGCTGTTCGCGGGGATGGGGTTGTACGCGCTGGTCGCTCCCGCCGCGCTGGCACGTCCGTTCGGGACGACGGTGGCGACGGCGGTGAGCCGGGCCGAGATTCGCGCGGTGTACGGCGGTTTCGGGCTGGCCGTCGCCGGGGTGCTGTTCTGGTCGGCGTTCGGTGCCGATGATCTGCGGTCCGGGGCAGCGCTGACTGTGGGTGTCGCGCTGGCCGGGATGGCGGGCGGTCGCATCATCTCGCGACTGGTCGACAGCGCGACGCGCTTCTATCCGAACTGGTTCTACTGCCTGGTCGAGCTCGTGGGCGCCGCGCTCGTGCTCGGTGTCGCCTGACGGATCCGGTCGGACACCTTCCCGTAGTGTCCGAAACGGTGAGGTGGGGGCCGATGAATTTCGAGCGCGAAGGAGGTCTACACGGTATGAGGAAACTGATCTACGGATTCG
The DNA here is from genome assembly GCF_042727815.1 of Nocardia sp. NPDC060220. Taxonomy (NCBI): domain Bacteria; kingdom Bacillati; phylum Actinomycetota; class Actinomycetes; order Mycobacteriales; family Nocardiaceae; genus Nocardia; species Nocardia sp. NPDC060220. Next base: position 3,248 of record NZ_JBHWZY010000368.1, on the reverse strand, counting down.
GCGTGTCAGTCGACGGTTACGTCAACGACCGCGACGGCAGAATCGACTGGACCGACCCCGACGACGAGCTGCACCAGTACCACAACGACAGATTCCGCGGGCTCGAGGTCGCGGTGAACGGTCGCAGGCTCTACGAGCTGATGGCCGAGTACTGGCCGCACGTGCCCGAGGACGCACCGCCCATCCAGCGCGAGTTCGGCGAACTCTGGACCCGCACACCCAAGGTCGTCTGCTCCCGCACGCTCACCGAGGTCCACTGGAACAGCACCCTGGTCAGCGAGAACGTCGTCGAGGAGGTCCGCAGGATCAAGGCCGAAGGCGACGGCGTCATGGAGGTCGGTGGTGCGAGCCTCGCGTCCGCGCTGATGCCACACGGGCTCATCGACGAGTACCAGCTGTTCGTCTCGCCGATAGTGCTCGGCGGTGGCACACCGATGTTCCCGGCACTGGATCAGCGGATCGGGCTGCGTTTGGTCGAGACGCGGCGCTTCGAAACGGTGATGCTGATGCGCTATCAGGTCGACTGAGGTCCGCTCACCGCGGCTGTAGCTGCGGTTTCTCACGGTGGCCAAGGCTCTGTTGCCTGGTCAGCGCCGGTGCTAGTGTGCTCCAAGCACTTTCGTTATCCCCGTGAGATCTGAGGAAACCTATGTCGACCCGTTCTATCGTCACCGCCTCCGCAGCCGCGTTGCTGCTCACCGGTGCTGCCGCTGCTGTTGCCGCGCCCGCGCAGGCGTTCCCTGCCGGGTGGTGGGCTGAGAAGACCTATGTGTGTTCCTCCACCAACCAGGCCGGCGCGCCGCTGCCTGACGTTACGGTGAAGGCCGGCAACGAGGTTGGTGCGGCGTATTACGCGACCCAGCAGCTCGGCCCGGACGCGGCGCAGATGCAGTGCCGCGAACTGTGATGTGATCATGTTCGGTGTCGCCGCACGTCGGGGAGCGGTGGCACCGAAGTCTCATCCCGCGTGCGAGAGCACGAATTCGCTTACCGCAGCAGACTGATTCAGTAGCGCGTGCCCGACTCCGGGCAGGAGCCGCACCTCGCCTCGGGTGAAGGCGCGGGCGCGTTCGGCGGTGCGTGCGGAGTCGAACAGAGCGTCGCGTTCGCCGACGATTATCAGGACCGGGATGTCCACTTCGCGTAGTTGTTCGTCGCGGAAGATGGGCAGTTTTCCGGGGCGGGGCGTGAAATGGGTGAACGTCAATGCGATGTCGTCGACGATCGGATCCGCTTGCGCCCCATCCAGGCCGAGGCCCAGGCGTGCCATCTCGTGCACGCTGTGCCTGCCGATCATCCGCAGCCCGATCGCCTTCACCAGCCAGCCGTAGCGGTGCTTGCCCAGTCCTCCCGGGCACAGCAGGACCAACGTCGTAACCCGGCCCGGCCTGCGCAGGACGTAATCGAGGGCGGTCCACCCACCCAGCGACATGCCGGCCAGTGCCACGGTGTCGAGGCCGAGTCCGTCGATGACCTCGTCGAGCCAGCTCGCGGTCGCATCGCTGTCCAATGCCAGCCGGGTGGGGACGCTGAAGCCGGGTTCGCCGGGCAGATCCACCGCATACACGCGGAAGCTTCTCGACCAGTCCGCGATGTCGGCGCGCCAAGTGCTCGCGTTGGCTCCTGAGCCGTGCAGCACGACCAGCGGCGGTGCGTCCACCGGTCCGGAGGCCACGACGAACGTTTCGCCGATGCCGGTGTCGATCCGCAGTTCCTCGCGTGGCACCGGCCAGGCGTCGAGGTGTTCGCGGTAGCGCTGCTCGACGAGCCGTCTGCCTTCGTCGGTTTTGTAGATCATGAGCGCAGGATTCCGTCCAGGTAGTCGAGCAGGCGGGAACTGTCGACGAGGCTGCCGAGCAGGATCACTTTGAGGCGGCGCCGGGCCGGGTCGTAGCTGGTCTCCACGCGCATCCGCTGACCGCCGCCGCCTCGGGTACCGGCGGTGGCGGTGAGCAGAGTGGTGATCCGGTCGACGGTGGCGCGGTCGATGTCGTCGATCTCGACGATGCAGGAGGACTCGGCGTGTCGACGCGGTGTCGTCTGCGGTGTGGTGATCGGCAGTCCGGTGAAGGTCTCGAGGTCTTCGTGGGTGATGCGGTACTGCTTGCCGATGCGCACGGCGGGGAGTTTGCCCTCGCGCACATAACTGCGCACGGTGCGGACATGCAGTCCGAGCAGTTCGGCGACCTGCTCCACCGAATAGAGACGATCTGTCATGAAACAACCGTAAACGAAGGTACATATAGGGATCAATAGGGACGTTTTGTGAGTTGTGGACTGTGACAATGATCGCGATGGCAACCGTTCGCCCAGGTGGGACCGCACACTGGGCACGACACGCCCGATCCGCCCCGCTACCCCCGTGACCAGCGGATCTGCTCGAGCGCAAACCTTGACGCTCGCGCCGCGACACGTTTGTGTGCAGGTAGCGGGCCGTGCCGCGACGCCGCGAGCAACCCCATGTGCCGGGCCGCGGGCCGAGCACCTCGACAGGGGCTCTACCCTCGAAGACATGCAGTCCTGGTCCGATATCGCCCTGCCGACAGTCCCCGGAACAGGGCCGCCGTTGCGTTTGTACGACACCGCCGACCGTCAGATCCGCCCGGTCACCCCTGGAGAGACCGCGAAGATGTACGTCTGCGGCATCACGCCCTACGACGCCACCCACCTCGGTCACGCCGCCACTTACCTGACGTTCGACCTGGTCAACCGGGTCTGGCGCGACGCGGGCCACGACGTGCACTACGTGCAGAACGTCACCGACGTCGACGACCCGCTGTTCGAGCGCGCCGACCGCGACGGTATCGACTGGCGCGACCTCGGCAGCCGCGAGATCGACCTGTTCCGCGAAGACATGGCCGCACTCCAGGTGCTGCCCCCGCGCCACTACATCGGTGCCATCGAATCGGTGGAGGAGGTGGTGGAGCTGGTGCAGAAGTTGCTCGCGGCCGGCGCGGCCTACATCGTCGACGATGCCGAGTACCCCGACATCTACTTCCGCACCGACGCCACCGAGCAGTTCGGCTACGAATCCGGCTACGACCGCGCCACCATGGAGACGCTGTTCGCCGAACGCGGCGGCGACCCGGACCGGCCGGGCAAACGCGACACCATCGACGCGCTGCTCTGGCGGGCCGAACGCCCCGGTGAACCGTCGTGGGAGGCGCCTTTCGGCGCCGGCAGGCCCGGCTGGCACATCGAGTGTGCGGCGATCGCGCTCAACCGCATCGGCGCCGAGTTCGACATCC
>NZ_JBHWZY010000367.1:0-6510 GCF_042727815.1 Nocardia sp. NPDC060220 | reverse complement strand
CCCGCAGACCGTTCGCCCGGTCAGCGGCAGGCTGACCTCCTACTACGGCGCCCGCTGGGGCACCGCGCACAACGGCATCGACTTCGGTGACCCGATCGGCGCGCCGATCTTCGCCGTCACCGACGGTACCGTGATCGAGGCCGGTCCGGCGTCAGGCTTCGGCCTGTGGGTCCGCGTCCAGCAGGATGACGGCACCATCGGTGTGTTCGGCCACGTGAACGACATCCTGGTCGAGGTCGGTCAGCACGTCAACGCCGGTGACACCATCGCCACCGTCGGTAACCGTGGCAACTCGACCGGCCCCCACCTGCACTACGAGGTGCATGTGCCCGACGGCTCGCTCTACGGCGCCCCGATCGACCCGCACCCGTGGCTCGCCGCGCGTGGCGTCGATGCCGGCGTCGCCCAGGACTGATACCGCTCACCCACTGATCGCCGCCCGGCGCGCGATCAGGAATTCCCGAAGCCGCGCGACCGCGAGCGTCGAGTCATGGTCTCCCGAGACCAGGCCGACCTCGCGGTCGCGTTCGCCATCGATGGGTATCACCGCCAGGTCGGGGTTCGCGACCTCGGCGGCGGGCAGTAGCGCGACGCCCTGTCCGAGTGCGACCAGTGCGCGCAGGGTTTCGAACTCGGTGATCTCGAAGACCACTCGCGGTGTGAAACCCGCTGCGGCACACCAGCTGTCGAGCAGGGTGCGCAGCTGGTAGCTGGGCGGGTTCGCGATGAACGCCTCATCGGCCAGTTCGGCGAGGTCGACGCGGGCGCGCCGGGCCAGCGGATGCGTGCGCGACACGTGCAGGTCGATGCGCTGACGGCCGAGATCGACGGTCGGCAGGTCGGCCGGGGGCGGGATCATCACCGCGAGGTCGAGCCTGCCCTCGCGCACCTGCTCGGCCAGCGCCTCGCCGTGCGCCTGCACCAGATGCAACCGGATCCGAGGCGCGCGGGTGTGGAACTGCGCGAGCAACGACGGAATGCTGACCGGGCCGAGCGTGAGCGGGAATCCGAACCGCACCAGCCCGCTGTCGGGGTCGGCGTCGGCGCGCACCTGCCGCACCGCGTCGTCGAGTGCGCGCACCAGTCCCCGGGTGTGTGCGTAGAGATCACGCCCCTGCGGGGTGAGGGTGACCCCGCGCCCGACCGGCTGGAACAACGCCACGCCGAGGAGCTGCTCCATCGTTCTGATCCGGCGGCTGAGCGAGGACTGCGGCACGCCGAGTCGCTGGGCCGCGCGCGTGAAGTGGCCTTCTTCGGCCGCCGCGTCGAAGGCGGTCAGCAGCGGAGCCAGTGCCTGCGCTCCCGCCTCCGCTGAATCATCCATATCCGGATCATATCCTCGGCGATTCCGTATTGGACGGATCGCTGTTTCCGGCGTGACGATGGCGGTACACAGCTCACGGGAGGTTCGACCATGAACGACACCACACCCACACGGCCCAGCACCGGCAGCGGCGACGACATTCTCGACGCGGTACTCATCGGCGGCGGCATCATGTCGGCCACGCTCGGCGCCCTGCTGAGCACCCTCGCGCCCGACTGGTCGATCGCGCTGTTCGAACGGCTCGGCGAACCGGCGGCCGAGAGCAGCCATCCGTGGAACAACGCGGGCACCGGGCACTCCGGGTTGTGCGAGCTCAACTACATGCCCGACGCGGGCGACGGCGCCAAGGCGGCCGGGATCGCCGATCAGTTCGCGCTCTCGCGCCGGTTCTGGTCGGCGCTGGCCCACCGTGGTGAGCTCGCGCCCGACACGTTCCTCACCTCGACACCGCATGTCACGGCGGTCTTCGGCGAGCGAGACATCGCCTACCTGCGCCAGCGGTACGCCACGCTGCGCACGCTGCCCGCGTTCGCGGAGATGGAGTACACCGAGGATCGTGCGGTGATCGCCGACTGGGCGCCGCTGCTCGTGCGCGGCCGGGCCGACGGCGAGGCGATGGCCGCCACCCGGCACACCGCGGGCACCGATGTCGACTTCGGGGCGCTGACCAGGTCGTTGTTGTCGACGATGAGCGCGGCGGGCAACGCGGTCCGGATGCATCGTGAGATCACCGGGCTCACCCGCAGCGCTGACGGGCTGTGGACCGTGCGCGGCCGCGATCTCGACAGTGGGCGGCGGTTCCAGGTCAGGGCGCGGTTCGTGTTCGTCGGTGCGGGCGGGTACGCGTTGCGGCTGTTGCAGCGGGCCGGTCTCCCCGAGGTGCGCGGATACGGGGTGTTCCCACTGGGCGCGCAGTTCCTGCGCACCGACAACCCCGAGGTCGTCGCCGAGCATCACGCCAAGGTCTACAGTCAGGCCGCGCTGGGCGCACCGCCGATGTCGGTCCCGCATCTGGATCGCCGCGAGGTCGACGGCACCGGCGCGCTGCTGTTCGGCCCCTACGCCACCTTCAGCACCCGCCTGTTGCGCCACGGCAAGCTCACCGATCTGTTCACCACGCTGCGCCCGCACAATATCGTCCCGCTGGTCGCGGTCGGTCTGCGGAATTTCGATCTGGTCCGCTACCTCGTCACCGAGCTACTGGCCTCACCCCGACGCAAGTTCGCCCAGCTGCAACGCTTCTACCCCACCGCCGACCCCGCTGATTGGACCCTGGTCCAAGCCGGGCAACGCGCCCAGCTGGTCAAACCCGATCGCGAGCGCGGCGGCGTCCTCGAATTCGGCACCGAACTGGTCACCGGCGCGGACGGCACCATCGCCGGCCTTCTCGGCGCCTCCCCCGGTGCCTCCATCGCACCGTCGATCATGAGCGACCTGCTCGAGCGCTGCTTCCCCGAACGCCGATACGAGTGGGCCACACTGCTCGCCGAATTGCTGCCGCCTGCCCGATCGACCACCGACGTCACCTCGTAGAACACCTGTCGGACAAGCACATCCGCACCCCGGCCGGGGTGCGGATTGCGTTCACCGCGGGGCGGTGACGAGTGCGCCGATCAGGCGGTGGCTGCGGGCCGACATCTGGGCGGCGGTCTGGTCGGGATGACGCAACCACCACAGGACCAGCGAGGTCACCGCGCCCATCCAGACGTCGGTCAGCGCCGAGAGGTCGGTGGGGTCGGTGAGCTCGACAGCGCCGATGGCATCGGCGACACCGCGCGCTGCCTGGGCGGCGATGCGGCGGCGGGCGGCGCGGACGGCGTCGGCGGCGGGGCCGTCGTCGGGGTGGGAGCGGTCGAAGAGCACGGTCCAGTCGTGTGGGCGCGGTTCCAGCGCGACGAAGATCGCGTCGAGCGTCCGTTCCGCCTTGCTGAGACCGCCGGCCCCGGCGATAGCGGATTCGATCGCGTCGAACAGGACGGTGGCCGCCCGGTCCACGCAGGTGATGTAGAGCCCGTCCTTGGACTGGAAGTAGGTGTAGACCAGCGGCTTGGACACGCCCGCGCGCTGCGCGACATCGGCCAGGGACAGCCCCGCGTAACCCACACGACCGATTTCGGCGACGGCGGCGTCGAGGATCTGCTGTTCGCGCTCGGGGCGGGGGACACCTTTGGTACCGGCTGTGCTCACCGTTCCATCCAACCATCGACCTCCGTGCCGGTTGACACCCAATTGGTCCCTTTGTAATTTACTATTAAGTAAATTACCTGTTCGCCCCGCTGTACGCCTCGACAGGAGTCCCCGTGTTCGCCGAAGTCGCACAATCGGTACTGCTCAACCCGCCCGCACTCCCCCGCGTGCTCGCGCGGCTGGTCCGTGGTGAGCAGCACGAGATCGCCGGGAAGACGGTCGTGCTGACGGGCGCCTCGTCGGGCGTCGGCAAAGCCGCGGCACACGCGCTCGGCCGGGAAGGGGCGCGGGTGGTGCTCGTCGCCAGGAATGCCGAGCCGCTGGCCGAGGTGCGCGACGCGGTTCGCGCCGAGGGCGGGGATGCCGAGATGATCACCTGCGACCTCGCCGACGCCGAGCAGACCGACGCGCTGGCGAAGACCCTGCTCGAGCAGTTCGGGACGGTCGACGTGCTGGTGAACAACGCGGGCCGTTCGATCCGCCGCGGCGCCGCCGACACCACCGACCGGTTCCACGACTACGAACGCACCATGGCGCTGAACTACTTCGGAGCGACCCGGCTCACGATGGGGCTGCTGCCGTCGATGCTCGACGCGGGCACCGGCCACGTCGTCAATGTGGCGACCTGGGGTGTGGCCGCGGGATCGATGCCGCTGTTCACCGCTTACCACGCGTCGAAGGCGGCGCTCGGCGCGTTCGGGCGCAGTCTCGGCGCGGAGACCCGGCGCCGTGGCGTGCACGTCACCACCATCGGCTATCCGCTGGTGCGCACCGAGATGATCGCGCCCACCGGCAAGTACGCCGACGCGGCGGCACTGTCGGCCGAGGAAGCCGCCGACTGGATCACCACCGCGATCCGGACCCGCCCGGTCGAGCTGTACCCGACCTACACTCGCGTACTCCAGGCCCTCGCACTCGTCTCACCCCGCGCGGTCGACGCCGCGATCTGGCGCATGGGAATCTGAGACAACCCCTAGAACTCGCGTAGCCCGACCCGTACCCGGGTATCGGAGCCGAACCGTTCCACAGCGGGACGTGGTGTGGCGCACCGGATTTCTACCTTCGGTACATGGCGACGATCGACCTCACCCACACGCTGTCCCGCATCACGTCCCCCACCGCGCGCGACGGCACCGACCGCGCCCCCTGGCACGGCCCGCTGCTGGTGAATTCCGCGCTCATGACCACACTGGTGGTGGTGTCGATGGTCGGGATGGTGGTCGACGACCGACTGTTGCTCGGCGAGTCGGTGTGGCTCAAACCGGCCAAGTTCGGCCTCGCCTTCGCCCTCTACGGCGTGACCCTGGCCTGGATACTGCGGCTGCCGCATCGCGGACGGCGTGCCACCTGGTGGCTGGGCACTGTCTTCGCGATCACCGGTGTCGCCGATGTGGGATTCATCGCGGTCCAGGCGGCGCGCGGGACGTTCAGCCACTTCAACGACGCCACCGACCCGGTCAACGAGATCGGGCAGCAGGTGTTCGCGTCCGGCGTGCCCGGGTTGTTCCTCGCGAATCTCGTCCTGGCGGTGATCATCTCCTGGCAGAAACTGGCCGACCGGCCGACCAGGATCGCGTTGAAGGCCGGGCTGTGGCTGGCGGTGACCGGGATGGCGCTCGGGTATCTGATGGGTTTCACCGGGCCGCAGCTCGTCCGCACGGCCGACGGCACCGTCGTGGGGTTGATGGCCGGGCACACAGTGCGGCCCGGCGATACAGCACGTGACGCTGCCGCGGGCATGCCGATCACCCACTGGAGCACCATCGGCGGCGACCTGCGCATCCCGCACTTCGTCGGGCTGCACGGCATCCAGGTGCTGCTGCTGATCGCCTTCGCCCTGGTAGCACTCGCGCCTCGCTACCGCTGGTTGCGCACCGAAACGACCCGTGCGGCGCTGCTCGTGGTCGCCGTCCTCGGCTACTTCGGACTGCTCACGCTGGTGGTCTGGCAGGCGCTGCGCGGACAGTCGCTCACCAGTCCCGACCTCGCGACAGCCGGTGCCGCCGCGGCCCTCGCGCTGTTCGTCGCGGGGGGCGTCACCGCCGTGTACCTGCGTGCCCGGGAGTCACTGTCGAGCTAGCGCGGTAGTCGCCCATCGGTGCCGCTGCGTGTACCCCATCGGCTTACGATGGGGTACACGGGTTTTCGCATCGTCAGCGGAGTCGTTCCGCTTCCCGGGCCAGCTGCAGCAACGTCGCACTCAGCTCTGCCAGCTCCGCCGGCGAAGCTCCCTCCCCCACGGCCGTCGCCACGTCCTCGGCCGCACACCGCGCGGCGAACCACCGATCGGCGAGATCGGCGGCCTCCTGCGCGGTCAGCACCACCGCGTCCTCGGGAATTCCGGTCCCCTTGAGGCTGCTCCGGTGCTCATAGGCACGTTGGCGACACGACTGGCGGCAATAGCGGCGACGCCGACCCGACTCCGAATCCACGATCTCCCGCCCGCACCACAGGCAGGACAGCAGGCGACTGCGCGACATGATCGGAAACCCTATCGGCCCGCGACACACTTCGCCGGTTCAGGTCTCGCTGAGCGGGCACCCTCCCGATACCGACCCACCGTCGACGCCGATTCGGGGGTCGCTCGGCTGATGTGGCCGGGCGACTACAATGGAACAGTTCAGACTTCCCGTGCGTTGAGGTAGTACGAGTTGCGGCACCAGCCGCCGAAATTACAGGAGCACACATGGCAGATCGCGTACTCCGGGGCAGCCGGCTCGGAGCGGTGAGCTACGAGACCGATCGCGACCACGACCTGGCCCCGCGCCGGATCGCCCGCTACCGCACCGACAACGGTGAGGAATTCGACGTCCCGTTCGCCGACGACGCGGAGATCCCGCCCACCTGGCTGTGCCGCAACGGCCAGGAGGGTCAGCTCATGGAGGGCACCTCCGTGGAGACCAAGAAGGTCAAGCCGCCGCGCACCCACTGGGACATGCTGCTGGAACGTCGCAGCAAGGAGGAGCTCGAGGAGCTGCTCAAGGAGTCCTCATCATGGG
>NZ_JBHWZY010000366.1:0-6514 GCF_042727815.1 Nocardia sp. NPDC060220 | reverse complement strand
GCGGTCTCGGAGATGCCTTCGGTGACGGCTGGTATCAGGCCGGCTCCCAGTGCGATGACGAAGGAGGCTGCGCAGACGAGGACCGCCGTGCCGATGGTGGTGGTGTCGCCGTGACCGGTGTGGACCGTGGTCTCCTCGGGGAGCGTGAGCAATCGGTCTCGGATCGAGTCGATGATCGTGTCGAAGTCGGAGAACGAGCGGCCGGTGGCGCCCGGGCCTCCCGCGAACAGGGTGTCACCGGTGAACAGGGCCGCGAGGTCGGGCAGGTGCAGCGAGACCGAGCCGGGGGAGTGGCCGGGGGTGTGCAGGATGTCGATATCGGTGCCCGCCACCGTGATCCGGGTGGTATCCGCCAGCGAGTGGTAGTCGGCCCTCGGGTGGGTCATGCGCCAGAGGGGCTCGTCGCCGGGATGCAGCAGGACGGGGGCATCGAGGCGCTGCGCGAGTTCTGGCGCGACGGTGACGTGGTCGTTGTGGCCGTGTGTGCACAGGATCGCGGTGACGTGCCGGTCGCCGACCGCGGCGGCGATGGCATCGGCGTCGTGGGCGGCGTCGATGACGAGCACCTCGGTGTCGTCACCGACGAGCCACACATTGTTGTCGACATCCCAGGTGCCGCCGTCGAGCGCGAAAGTGCCCGAGGTGACGACTCTTTCGATGCGAGTCACCACACCACCACCGAACGCAGCACCCGGCCCTGCGCCATCGCGGCGAACGCCTGCTCGACCCCGTCGATGCCGATCCGCTCGGTGACGAACCGGTCCAGCGGCAATCGGCCCTGCCGGTAGAGGTCGATGAGCATCGGGAAGTCGCGCTCGGGCAGGCAGTCGCCGTACCAGGAGGATTTCAGCGCACCGCCGTGCGAGAAGAAGTCGATCAGCGGCATCTCCAATGTCATGTCGGGTGTCGGCACGCCGACGAGAACGACCGTGCCCGCCAGGTCGCGCCCGTAGAACGCCTGCTGCCAGGTCTCCGGGCGGCCGACCGCGTCGATCACCACATCGGCACCGAAACCGCCGGTGAGTTCCTTGATCCGCTCGACCACGTCCTCGCTGGTCGCGTCGATGGTGTGGGTGGCGCCGAAGTCCTTGGCCCAGTCCAGTTTTTGCTGATCACGATCGATCGCGATGATCGTGCCCGCACCGGCGAGGCGCGCACCGGCGATGGCGGCGTCACCGACGCCCCCGCAGCCGATCACCGCGACGCTGTCACCGCGCGAGACGTTGCCGGTGTTCACGGCGGCGCCGATCCCGGCCATCACGCCACAGCCGAGCAGGCCGGCGACGGCGGGATCGGTCTCGGAATCGACCGTGGTGCACTGCTTTTCGTGCACGAGGGTCTTGTCGGCGAAAGCGCCGACGCCTAGGGCCGGGGTGAGCGGGGTGCCGTCGGTGAGCGTCATCGGGACGCTGGCGTTGTGGGTGTCGAAGCAGTACCAGGGGCGCCCGCGCCGACACGCTCGGCATTCGCCACACACCGCGCGCCAGTTGAGGACGACGAAATCGCCCGCGGCCACATGGGTCACCGCCGCGCCGACGGACTCGACCACACCGGCGGCTTCGTGCCCGAGCAGGAACGGGAACTCGTCGTTGATGCCGCCGTCGCGATAGTGCAGGTCGGTGTGGCACACCCCGCAGGCCTGGACGCGGACGACGACATCGTGCGGTCCCGGGTCGGGAATCACGATGTCGACGGTTTCGACCGGCGCATCCTTCGCGCGGGCGATGACTCCGCGGACGGTGTCTGGCATGCGGACCTCCTCATGGTTGGCGTGGGTCTACGTCAACGCTAGCGGGGCCGCCCGCCCGGTCAATGCGGGATGGGTGGGATCTCACCTGTCGGACTGCCGAGTTCTTCTCGCACATGGTGTTCGACGAGCAACGGAACATAGTTGCGGATGTGCACCTTCCCGAACGCGTCGTAGACGTTGTGCACGATGTCGGCGAGCTCAGCGGGTGCGATGGTCGGGTACCGGATGATCAACCGCTCGATGACCTCGTCGAGTTGGCGGTTCTCGTGAGTAGTCATATTCCGGGGGTACCCGGCGATACCGTCGATCAACGGGGCGGTGCCTACTTTTCGTCGAAACCAGAGATGCCCCAGTTCCCCGGATCGCGTCCTGACGGCTGCGCATAGACGGTGTCGATGGTGGCGATCGGCGCTGCGTCCTGGACGTGGGGGGACGGGGTGGGCACGGTGGAGCATGACCTGACCAGAGGAGATACCTATGAATCCGGCTCGCCCGGCAGTTCGTGGCCCCCGCGCGGCCGTGCTCGCGCTCGCGGTGCTCGCGGTGGGCGTCGGCGCCTGCTCCGCCGACCCGGGCACGCCGGAATCCGCCGTCGCCTCGGCGACGCCCGAGACGTCGGCCACGACTTCCGCTGCCACCCCGCAGACCAGGCAGCTCGACCACGCCCTGGACGCCGACCTCTACGACGCGGCCGTCGCCGACGATGCCGCCCGGGTCCGCGACCTGATCGCCCGCGGCGCCGATATGGAGACGCGTGGCGACAACGGGCGCACACCACTGGTCGCCGCCACCAAGAACACGGCGACCGCGGCCGCATCGGCCTTGATCGAGGCGGGCGCCGACGTGAACGCCGCGGACGACCTCCAGGACTCCGCCTACCTGTACGCCGGAGCCGAGGGCCTCGACGAGATCCTCGCGGCGACCCTGCGCCACGGCGCGGACCTGCGCAGTGTGAACCGTTACGGCGGTACGGCACTCATCCCGGCGAGCGAGCACGCGCATGTGAGCACCGTGCGGATGCTGATCGCCGCGGGCGTCGACGTCAACCATGTGAACAAGCCGCGGTGGACGGCACTGCAGGAGGCGGTCGTCTACGGCGACGGCTCGCAGCGCTACCAGGAAACCGTCACCGCGCTGCTCGCCGCGGGCGCCGACCCGCAGATCCGCGATGCCGAAGGCCGCACCGCGCTACAGAACGCCGAACGCCTCCACCAGGACGCGATCGTCGCACTGCTGCGCTGAGCGGGCGTGCCGACGCGCTCACCGCGTCTGTTCGCGGACCGATTCGGCGAAAGCTGTCGCGGCGGCGCTGCGGTGCCCCTCGGCCGCGGACAGCAGCGTGACGGTTCGCCGAGACATGCTGGGCCGCAGTGGAATCCGGGCGAGTGGGGGATGGGTTTCGGTGACCGACTCGGGCAGGATCGTCATCAGGTCCGAGGTGGATACCACCTCCAGCAGTGCCTGAATCGAATTGACCTCCACCGCGATTCGTGGCGAAACGCCGTGGTCGTGGAGGTAGCTGTCGATGTGGTGGCGGGTCGCGAACGTCGAATTGAGCAGAGCGAGATCGCGGCCGGTCAGATCGTCGGGTGTCACGGACTCTGGTAGCGCGGGGCGCGCGGCGATGCCGGCTACGGCGGCCAGAGTCTCCTCGTACAGCGCTTCGGCCGTGATGCCGGGCAGCCGCGGTGGAGCGAACGCGATGCCGAGGTCGAGGCGGTCATCGAGCAGCTCGGACTCCATGGCGTCCTGGGACAACTCACCGAACTCGACGGTGACCCCCGGATACCGGGCCCGGAACGCCGCGATCAGCGGGCCGACCAGATAGGGCGTGAAGGTGGGAGTGGTGGCGAAGCGGAGCAGGCCGCGACTGAGATCGGTGACGTCGTGCACGGCCCGCTGCGCCGCGGCGACCTCGTCGACAGCTCGGCGGGCATGCGCCAGATAGGCCGCCCCCGCGTCGGTGAGCCGCACGCTGCGCCCGGTCCGGTCGAGCAACACCGCCCCGACGGCGCGCTCGAGCTGCTTGATCTGGTGCGACAGCGTCGGCTGCGAGAGGTGTAGCTGCTCCGCGGCCCGGGTGAAGTTCCCGTGCTCGGCGACAGCGGCCAGATAGCGCAGGTGCCGCAGTTCCGGCGTCACCGTCGGTCGCCGTCCGGTCCGATCCGCGCCAGCACCGCGTTGACCACCAGGCACGCGCTGTCCACCACATCGGCCATCGGCTGGCGGTAGGCGTCGAGCACCCACTTCTGGGCGATGATCACGATGGCGCCGACCAGGCCGAACAGCACCGTGCGCACGCTGACGGCAGGGTGGGTTTCCAGGTCGACATGCGGGGTGATCAGGGCCATGCAGATATCGACCAACGCGTCGAGAACGTCGTGATAGGCCCGGTCGACCGCGGGGCTCACGCCGAGGATCTCGAAGAAAGCGATCCGGGGAACCCGGGGGTCGTCGAGGATGAGCTGGAAGTACGCGGTCAGGCCGACCCGCACCTGAGCGTCGACGGCCTCGGCCTCGCGCAGGCCGGTATGGATCGCCTCGATCATCCTGGCGGCCGTCTCGCGGTACACCTCGAGCAGCAGATCCTCACTGTCGGTGAAGGACTCGTAGAAGTAGCGTTTGCCGACCCCGGCCGCCGCGCAGATCGTGGTGACTGTGGTGTTGCGGTAGCCGTCGATGCCGAAGGCGTCCGTGGCCGCCTCGAGCAACCGGGTGCGGCGGTCCTGCTGACGTTGCCCAGGGGCGGCCCCGCGGTACCGGCGGCCGTCATCGAGTTCGGACGCTGTCACAACGCCAATTCTGTCAGGTGACCGCGGTGGGGCGCGCGCGGGCGCTGAACGAGGATTGCCCAGAACATGTTCTTGCGATCGGACGTGACCCACGCTACGTTACTTCCCGGTACGGGAACGTCGGAGTTCCCGATGGTGGAGGGCTGAACCGAAGCATGATCACACATCGTGGGCGGCTGGCTGCGCTGGTCGCATCCGTCGTCGTAATGGCAGGCGCCGTCGCATCCGCACCGGTCGGACAAGCATCGCCGAATGCCGAGGGTCTCGACACGCAGTTCGTCGCCACCCATAACGGGCCGCAGCAGTACCCCAACGTCTTCATCGAGTGGGATGTGCCGATCACCATGAGTGACGGCACCGTATTGAAAGCGAACGTCTATCACCCGGCCGGTGCGGACGGTCAGCCCGTCGCCGAGCCGACGCCCACGATCGTCAATATGACGCCCTACACCAAGCTGGTCACCAACGTCGCCGACTCGGCGCTCGCGGTTCCCGGCCTGTCGGACCTGCTGATGCCGGTGCTGCAGAACCTGGACTTCTCGCCGTTCGGTTTCAGCAGCCTCAGCGACATGATGAACGCGCTGCCCGGCGGCGCGGCCCGCACCTTCGGCGTCGACCGGAATCTGATCCGCGGCGGGTACACCCAGGTGGTCGTCGACGTGCGCGGCACCGGCTTCTCCCAGGGCACCTGGCAGGTCTTCGGTGAACGCGAGCAGCTCGACGGTGTGGAAATCGTCGACTGGGCCGCGAAACAGGGCTGGTCCGACGGCAAGATCGGGATGAGCGGCATCTCCTACTCGGCGATCAACCAGCTGCAGACCGCGCAGCGGCACCCCGAGGCGCTCAAGGCGATCTTCCCGATCGTGCCCGGTAGCGACCTGATCCGCGATGTCGCCGCCCCGGGTGGCGCGCTCGGGATCGGGTTCATCCCGGCCTGGCTGCTCGCCGTCGACGGCGCGAAGCTGCTGCCCGATCTGATGTCGATGCTGAACGGCAGATTCGACTGGGTCTGGCTGCGCGACCGGGTGACCGACCCGTTCACCTTCTTCAACGTGCTCATCGCCGCGCTGACCACTCCGAACGTGGAGCAGATCCCGCCGGAGATGGCGTCGATCCTCGACGACGAGAGCGCGCTGCGGACCGCCTGGGTGGGTTCGCCCGATCAGGTGCGGGTGCCGACCTTCCTCTACGGCGGCTGGCACGACATCTTCACCTACTCCACCCCGCGCATCTACAACGCGGTGAACGTGCCCGCCGAGCAGAAGAAGCTCGTCATGGACGACGTCTACCACGTGACGGTGAGTTCGGGACTCGGCCAGCCGGGTGCGCCCGCGCCGGCGGATTCGTTGCAGCGCGCGTGGTTCGACAAGTGGCTCAAGGGAATCGACAACGGTATCGACCGCTACGACCCGGTCACGTTGTGGCAGCAGGGCAGTGGGCAGTGGACCGCCGACGTCGCCTTCCCGCGGCCGGGCATGCAGTACCGGCGGATGTATCTCGACGCCGCCTCCTCCGGCACCGCGCCGGGCGCCCGCCACGACGGCAGCCTGCGCACTGCGCCCGGTGTCGCGCAACGCGTTTCGGTGGATCCGAGCCTGACCACCATCTGCTCGCGTGATGCCGCGCAGGGCACGGCCGGCCTGGTCCCGCTGCCCGATATCTGTGCCAAGGACGCCCGGATCAGCGAGGGCGCCGCGCTCACCTTCACCACGGCTCCGGTGGCCGCGCCGACGCGGATCTCCGGTCCGATCGCCGCCCACCTGAACACCGTGCTCGACGCCACCGACGGCTACTGGACGGTGACGGTGAACGATGTCGCCCCCGACGGCACGTCGACGGCAGCTCCGCGACCTCACAGGTTTCCTCGGTCCGCCACGCGCCCGGCCTGCGCTCCCGGTGCAGCCCCACCCGTGCCGCCCACTCCGGGTCCCCCTCGCGCCGCCCGCCGGTCGCCACGTACACCACCTCGGGG
>NZ_JBHWZY010000365.1:0-6522 GCF_042727815.1 Nocardia sp. NPDC060220 | reverse complement strand
ATGCGTGGCTCCGGTTGTGGACCACGGATGACATGAGTGACCGCCTGCATAGAGCTGCTCCCCGGCGTTGGTTCAAAAACCCTGAACACCGACAAGGGCTACGACGACAGCGCGGGATCACTCGATACACCCCTGGCAAGGAACCCGAGACAAGTCACCGCAGGTCGGTGAATCGTGGAACAGACAATCGCCCCGCTTCACCAGTCCGGCGCTTGGCGATCCAGTGGAACGCCGCAGCGACATCCACTACGTTTTGATGAATATTGCTGTGGCACTCGTCCGTTGGCAATGGCTCAGCGATCAAGCCCGACAGGAACTCGGGGCGTCGCGGCCGACAGACAGGGGTGTATCCGTGAGTGGCTCGCCCGACGTCAATTACCCGTCGGGGCGCCCGTGTAGTCAACCGTCAGTGCGGACCTACCCGCAGGGGGTTTGAAGATGTCGACGATGCTGTTCATGACAGCTAGGCGACGTTCCTCGCGGGCGGTGTCGAGCGCCGTTTGTGGACGCGGCATCGGCCTAATCACAGGCGGTCGGTGCCGGTCGCCGCGATGACGGCGGCTTGGACGCCTTGCAGCCCATTGATGATCGACAGCAGCAGGTAAGTGCCGAGGTGTAGCCCTCCAGATGTCGACGACTCTTCGACATCGGGATCGTCGTCAGATTTCATCGACACATCACTGTCTGCGTGCCGCGGTGAGCCCATGGAACCTGGGCGGGGCGGCGTGGACGATCGCTCGACTGAATCATCAGCATCACAACGAAACTGGCTGGTAGCGAGGATAATTCACAGTAAACGTGATGAGCCCCACAATTGATCGGCGTTGTTGTGTCGGCGCGGCCGTATCAGCTTAAGCTTCGTGTGCTCTCAAGGCTGAGATGTTTTGGGAGACAACATGTTTGATGGCTATCTCTCTGGGAGTTCGAGAAAATTGAAGAAGTTTATTGCCGCGACCTGTCTTGCGATCGCGGCAACAGCGGCGTTCGCCAGTACTGCGCACGCCGCGCCGGCACCTGGATTCGATCGCAGCGCAGTCACCAGTAGCCCGGTTCAGGCTGCACCGATCGCGCTGACGCCCGAGCAACGGGCCTACTGCCAGAACATCACCACGAACGGCTTGATCGGCATGGGCCTGGGCGCCATCGGCGGGTTTGTCGCAGGTTCGGCTATCGGAGCCTTTCCCGGCGCGATCATCGGCGGGGTGGTCGGTGGCAGTACCGGCAGCAGCGCTCCGATGCCGGACGCGGACGCCAGCGGTCAGCCGCCGGTCGTCAAGTGCTTCTCCGGCGGGGCGTTCTGATCGACCGCTGGCGCGGGACTAGCCGGCGGCCGGTTTGAAGATGTCGACGATGCTGTGCATCGTGGACAGGCGCCGTTCCTCGCGGACTACGTCCATTGCTGTCTGCGGACGCGGCATCGGCTTCACCTGGGGTGGATCCGCGCCGGCTGCCGCGATCACGGCCGCTTGGACGCCCTGCAACCCGTCGATGATCGACAGGAGCAGATACGTGTCGAGCGTGTAGCCCTCCGGGGTCGGTGGCTCTTCGGCGTCGGGATCGGGGTCGGATTCCTCCATGTCGAGCCAGTACTCGGCGAGTTCACGGTCCAACGCCAAGGCCGTCTTGTAGTGCGACCCGCGGGGTAGGCGGTCCTTGAAGCGCCAGATGGTTCGCCAGTCGCGGGTGCGGAACTCGATGGGCCCGAAGCAGTCTCGGACGTCGATGCCGCGCTCGAGTAGGTCGTATTCGAGCGCGGCACCGAACTTGTCCCAGAACTCTACGAGCCCTCGGATCCCCCCGGCAGCTCCATGGCGCCTTCGCCGTAGAAGTGGGCGTACAGATCGTTCTGGAAGGCCACCCATTCGTCGATGGGGCGGTCGGCGAACAGGTCGTCGACCGCCTCGTAGGCCTCGCCCAGCAGGATCTGTAGCTGGTCTTCTTCGTCGTCGGTTTCGGCCAGCAGGCGCGCCTGTCGGCGGGTCAGTGGCTGGATCGCGATGTCGGCGGTCAGGTGGTAGGGGCCGCGTCGCTTGGCTGCGAGTTCACGCTGGATCTCGTAGAAGCGGCCTTCGTCACCGCCGGCCACCTTCGTAGCCGTTGACGTTTTGCGGGGTGCTGCCATCAGGGGATCTCCGGTTTCGTGGTGGTGGAACGTAGTTACTTGGCGGGCTTGGCCGCGGCGACGGCCTGCTTGACGTCTTCCTTGACGCGGTGGCCGAGACCGAACATGGCGTCACCGAACGCCGAGGCGTCGAACACCTGGTACTCGTGCGTGCCGTCGGTCATCGTGACCGGGAACTGGGTGGGGATAAAGGACACGGGGGTAGCCCCGCTTTCTCTCCGGAAGCTGACAGGAAGTGGCCGCGTGCCGCGACCGGAGAAGCACGGCACGCGACCACGTTTCATGGGCGTCGACTACGCAACGGTGACGACGCAGTTGACCGAGGCCAGCGCGGTGCCACCGGTCGGGGTGTACACGATGCCGACGGTGGTGTTGCCCACGGTGGCGTTCGCGGCGGCGGTCACGAAACCGGACGCCGACACGGTGATGTTCGAGCCACCGGCCGGGGTGAAGGCGCAGTTGGCGTTCGGCAGGATGCCGCCGAACTGGTCGGTCACCACGATCGGCGCGGACGTGGTGGTGCCACGGGTCACGCTGATCGGCGCGGGCGTGATCGCCGAGACGGTGTACTTGATGCCGGTCGCGGACAGCAGCTTCTGCCAGCCGGTGCCGCCGAAGCCGTGGGCGACGGCGTAACCGAGGGTGTCGTCCTTGAAGGCGGTGAGGGTGAGCTTCTCGCCCATCAGGTTGGTGGGGGTCCACTGCTCACCACCCCACTTGGTGACGGCGACCTTCGGCATGATCTTGAAGATGTAGATCGGGCTGGCGTCGGTGCCGTCCTTGCCGATCACGACCGCGGAATAGTAGTTGATCTGCGGGGTCGCGGGCTGCCAGAAGCCGACCTCACCGTTGGCCGCGGCCTGGGTGGAGGCCAGGTTGGTGTTGCTGGTCAAGGCCAGATTCAGCAGGTTGGTCTGCTGCGGCTCGAACTCGATGGTGGTGATGTCGCTGGTGATGTCGTCGCGGACCGGCTGCATCTCGCCGTACGCCTCGATCGGCGATGCCGTCACGGCGCGCGCGAAGTTGACACCGGACTTCTTGTCGATCAGGCCGACCGACTGGTACGACGCGGGCAGCGCGAGCAGGTTGCCGGTGGCGTCGGTCATGCTGCCCGGGGTGACGGGGGTCGAGTTCGGCCACGGGGCCAGGAACACCGCGGCATCCAGCGGCTTGAGCAGCAGCTGGCGCTGGGCGGCCTTCAGCGTGGTCAACGGGGTGGACGAGATGGGAGGCAAGACAATCTCCATTCATGTGCCCGGTGAAACGGGCTGGACAAGGAAGGGCACCCACGCGATCGAATATGTGCGTGGGTGCCGGTGATATGCCGTCTACTGACGGCGAGCGTCGATGGCGAAGGCGAGCTCGACCATCTGGTGCAGCGGGTCGAGGTCTGGGAATTCGCTCGTCCCGCGGCTGCGACGCAGATTCGGGGCACTGAAACGCGGTTCAGCAGCGGCGATTTCCTCCACGTAATCGACCAGCACGCCGTTGAAGCGTGCGGCCGAGGCGTTCAGAAAGGCATCGCGCACCTGAATCGCCATGGTCTGCGCCTGCTGCCTGCTGCTGTGAAAAACGGCCGCCCGCACCTTCGCCTGGTAGGTGATCGCATTGTGATCGAGCGTGCCGCCCGTCGTACGAACCCAGATCAGCGGCAGCGTGATTTGGCTCGCCAGCGCAGGCAGGAAACTCACGGTCGGTGCGATAGGTGTGAGCAGCCCGATCATGAACTGCTCGAAGTCCGGGAACTGCCCGGCGTATGGGCTGGTCATGCGACACCGTCGTCGAGTGCCGGGGCGATCTCGACAGCGGCGTGAAGTACGCCCGTCGAGGATTCCGATGGCTCCGACGCGGTGGCTTCCTCAGCGCCGAGCGCGGAACTCGCGGCGAACGTAGTCAATTCCGTCATGGTGATCTCCGGGAGTTGGGAACGGATGCCGCTGGGAATCAACCGCATTCGCGATGTGGCGGTGCGGGCCATCGAGGCGGTCCGTTGTGGGGTCAGAGGCCGAGCAGCGGCAGGACTACCGGCGCGAGCACAATGGCCAGCTCGAGCAGTTCGAGAAGGATGGGAAGCAATGGATTCACCTCCCCTCGGATGCGGGCGTTTCGAGGGCCTTCAGGCGGTCCAGGATGTCGGCGAGGACGTCGACCACGGTCATCCCGTCGAGCTGTTCCCAGCCCGCGAACATGCCCGCATCCCGCTGCTGGCTACCGCACAGCTGCTCGCGGATGTCTTTGACATCGGTGCCGATCGGGCCGCAGAACGCGGTGATGAAATCCTGGATCTGGGTTACTTCGGATGCGCTCATCGGAGCGTCCTCTCCGTCGATGAATGCCTGCACTTCGCGACGGAACTCGTCCATGTCGATGCCGGCGGGGTCGATTTTTCCTTCGTGGGAGTACTCGCGGTGGGCCACGCAGTCCTCGGCGTCGCGGCCGATGCGGGCCAGGATGGCCGCGCAGCCGCGCTGGTAGGCGTCGAGTTGGGCTGGGGTCCAGTCGGTTCCGTCGCCGCGGGAGACGGCTTCGATGCCGATCACGTGGTAGTTGGCGTTGTCGGTGGGCCAGCCGGGCCAGGAGCCGCGGCCCGCGTGCCAGCACACGCCTGCGGCGATCACGCGGAAGGTGCCGTCGCGTTCGAGGACCAGCTGGGCCAGCGGGCCGGGGAGGTCGGCGCGGCCGTCCTGGACGATGCGCCAGTCGTTCTTGCCGCCGCCCGCGGTGTGGTGGCAGAGCACGCCGCGCAGGTCACGGAAGTCGCCGTGGCCCCGGTCGCGCCAGCCCTCGTGTTCGATGACGTCCAGCCCGGCAGCGCGCAGCACGTCGGCCAGCCATACCGGGTCGCCTGTCCAGGCCATGGGTATCTCCTTGTGTGAGTGAAGGTTCGGGGTCCCGCCCTCGTGGACGAGGGGAAGCGCCGAGGGCGGGACCTTCGCTCCTGACGCAGCGGCGACGTCTACGACCGCAGACCACCTGCGGGAGACGGGCGCGTCAGGAGCGCGGCATGCGGCGGGCTCGAATCCCGCACCGTGTCGAGTGTTCTCCGGGGGCCGACCGCATGCAGTTCGGGAACGGCGGGGTCGCCGTCAGATTTCTTCTTGGAGGGTGGCGGGGATCTTGTAGTCCGCCACCGGGGGCTCCATGCCAGGGACGTGCAGGCGCAGGAAGCCGAGCAGTTCGTCGATGTGTCGCTGCAGTGCGCGGATCAGCCGGATCGCGTCGCGGAATCGGAGGTGATCGTCGGCGGCCTGTTCCTCGAGCGCGACTACCCGCTCACGCAGCTTGGCGACCTCGCGGGCCTGCCATGCGGTCACCGCGCCGATGACTGTCGCAAGGGCCATCCCTGCCGCTTGTACGAGTTCAGGGCTTAACCACGATGCCATCCGGTTCACCCACCGATCCGGTCATCGGGGTAACGGCGGGCCTGATGAGCACGCCCGCGATCAGCGGCGTCGACAATCCGTACAGGGTGAGCAGTGTTTCGATCCATGCCGTATCGATCTCGCGACCGAGCAGATAGGCGAGGACACCCGTCACAGCGACGAGCACCGACCGGACCAGCGCGGGCTCTGGGGTTTTGCTGATTCTCATGATGTGTTCCTTCCCACAGGTTTTCGCGGGTCTCAGATGCGCCCTTCGGCGACATCGCGGTTCAGTGCCTGGGCGAGTGCGCGGGCGTGGCCGTATCGGACGTAGTCACTGGTGTGCCTGCCGTCGAACAGGTAGCCGCGGGCGTAGGCGATGGCGCCGGTCCAGTGGCTCCAGTTGGACGGTGACCACCAGCGCTGCAGTTGATTTCGGGTGGCGGTGTCGAGCATCCGCTGTGCCCAGCGCACCGCCGAGTTCGCGCTGGCGAAGCTGAAGAAGGCGCTCAGATCCGCGATGGTCCGCAAGGGGTTGCCGGCGGGCAGTGCGGTGATGGGATCGCCTGGCGCCGCGGCCCAATAGGCGGGGATACCGTCGATGGGCCGCTCACCGACAACGCCGTAGCCGCCGGGGTCGGTGTCGCCGAGGTACTTGCCCGCCGGTCTGCGCGGATCGGCGATCAACGCGCAGGCGATCACCTCACGGCCCGGATGCTCACCGCGGCCGATCTCCGCCGCGAGGTCACCGGCAACCGCCGCACCCTGCGAATATCCGGCCAGCACCACAGGGTTCGGCGACCGGTCGACAGCCGCCAGGAGCGCGCGCTTACCTTCGGCAACACTCTCGGCGTAGCTCACCTGCGACCCGTAGTCGGCGGGATACGGGACCATCCGAGGGGTGAACATCGACTTGTTCAGCGCGTCGGTGAAGGCAGCTGTGACGCCGTCGCCGCCAGGATTCCAGGTTCCGCCGACCACGAGTACATCGATCGTGCGGGGCGATCCTTTCGGAGACCACAGTGACATGTTCGTACC
>NZ_JBHWZY010000364.1:0-6524 GCF_042727815.1 Nocardia sp. NPDC060220 | reverse complement strand
GATCTCGGCCGCGGTGAGCGCGGGGGACGCCTCCAGCAGCAATTCGGTGATCTGCTGACGCAGTTCGTCGGGACCGAGCCGGTCGCCGCCCTTGCGCGTCTTCGGAGCGACGGGGGGCTGTCCGACCCCGGTCAGGTTGATCGCCTTGGGACCCCGATCGCCTTCGGTCACATCGAATTCGAACAGGCGACCCTGGCGCAGCTCGTCCTCGTCGAGTCCGATGTCGTTGACGTGGACGAATACATCGGGCCCGCCGTCATCGGGCCGGATGAAACCGAAACCCCGTGAACCGTCGAACGACACCAATTTCCCGATGGACACCAACCAACTCCTCGCTCCGCTTCCCGTCGCTACTCTAACGCGGCTTTTGGGCGATTTCGCCCGGAAAGTGGATAGTCGGCGAAATCTTGGGATTCGCGATGCGGGCGGGCTGACCGAGCATGGTCACGATCCGGTAACTGCGTGTTCACATCGGCTCGTTAGCGTTGCTCACCTGTCGAAACGGTGTGGAGGTTGTAGACGCGTGTCGGACCCCGGTGTGGGGCGGAGATCGGGGGGATACGGCGCCGGCAGTGGCGTTTTGCCGGCGACGGCGCGCACCGGGAGCGACCCGGTCTGTGCGCGGCCCGCCGCGTCACCGGTGCTCGGCCCGCGACCGTGTCCGTCGCATGTGCCCCTGGCGCCCGCGCAGGAGCGGATGTGGCATGCGGCGCGACTCGGCCGGTCGGCGGATTGGAATGTCGCGCGGGCGATGCGCTTGCGTGGCGCGTCGGTCGACGTGGCAGCACTGCGAGCGGCGCTGAAACTTCTTGTCGGTCGCCATGTTCCGCTGCGGACCCGGTTTCCGGCGACCGAGCTGGGTCCGGCTCAGTGCGTCGTCGACCCCGACGATGCCGTCCTCGATGTGGCCGAATGCGGCGTCGGCGAAGCCGACCTCGCCCCCGCCGTCGCCGCGCTGGCCGGGCAGCCCTTCGACCTCGCCCGCGATCTGCCGGTGCGGGCGCGGCTGTTCGTGCTCGGGCCCGACGATGTGGTGCTCGCCCTTGTCGTGCACCACATCTCGGTCGACGGTCGCTCGATGGGCCCGCTGATCCGCGACCTCGTCACCGCCTATCTGGCCTGTCGCGCCGGCACCACCCCGCACTGGCCGCCGCTGCCGATCAGCTACATCGACTACACCCTGTGGAAGCACGAGCAGCTCGGCGAGTTCACCGACGAGTGGAGCCGGGCCACCCATCAGCTGCGGTACTGGGCCAATGCGCTGGCCGGCCGCCCGGCCCTGCTGGACCTACCCGCGCGTGAGCTCCCCGCCGCCCCGATCGACCCGGTTGCCGGTGCGCTGCTGCCGATTTCGTTCGACGCCGAGACCCATGCCGGGCTGCTGCGGATGGCGCAGGAGGGGCGGGCGAGCCTGTTCATGGTGTTGCAGACCGCGTTCGCGCTCACCGTCGGCGCGTTCGCGCGCAGCGCCGATGTCACGGTCGCCACAGCGGTTTCGGGTCGCGATCACCGCCTGCTCGACGATCTCGTCGGCAACTTCTCCGCTGATGTGCTGATGCGGGTGCGCCTCGACCGTGCCGCCGATGTCGGCGAACTTCTCGAGCAGGTGCGCCGGGTCGCGCTCGCCGCGTACGCCCACCCCGACACCCCCAACCCACGCCTCAAGCGCTGCCTGCCGCAGGACGCGGCGCTGCCGCTGTTCCAGGCCACACTCATCCTGCAGCGCGCAGGGGCCCCACGCACCGCCGTCGAGCACCCTCCTGCACAGGGGCTTTCGATCACCGAGTTGCCGACCGGGGTGGTCAGGGCCAAGCACGACCTCGAGTTCGGGCTCACCGACCACTACGATCCACTCGGCGCGCCCGCCGGGGTCGACGGGTCGTTCATCTACCCGATCGCCCGGTTCGACGAGGCGACCGCGCAGCAGTTCGTGGCGCGCTTCCGCGCGGTCGTCGGGCTGCTCGCCGATGGGTATCGCGGACCGCTCACGGCGCTGCTGGCGACCACCGGTCGCGGTCGTGGATTGAGCACCGCGCGCCGCGCCACCAGGGTGCTCGTCTGATCAGCCGCCGCGCTCCATCGCGTATCCGGCGTCGCGCCACGCGACGATGCCGCCCGCGAGGCTGTATGCCTCGTAGCCCGCGCGGTGGGCCACCGCGGCGAAACGCAGCGAGGTTTCCCCGACCGGGCACACGAACACCACCGGTCGTGACCGCGGAAACGGCACGCCCTGGGTGAGCATCTCGTCGAGCTGGTCGTCGCGGATGTTGAGCGCGCCGGGGACATGCCCGACGCGGTAGGCCATCGCGCCGCGGGTATCGACGACGGTGGGTCTGGCGGTGCGGTCGAGTTCGGCCAGCTCACCGGGAGACAGCGTCGGCGCGGTGTCGTCGGGGCTCGGGGGTGCGGGCCCGGTGGGCTTGCCGAACAGCTCCGGCCTGCGTTTGGCGAGATAGGACAGATACGGTTCGATCCGGTCGCACACGATCAGCACAGCCACCAGTGCTCTGCCCTCGGGGCGCGGTGCCGCGGCCAGGGTGCGAAGGGCGGCGCAATAGCCCGCGCCGCTGGTGGGTCCGGCGAGTACGCCGTAGCCGCGCATCAGGTCGAGGGTCGACTCGATGGCCGCGGCGGAGTCGACGGTGACGATCTCGTCGTAGAAATCGGGCCGGAACAGCCCGACGTCCCACATCTCGCGCTCGGAGCGGATACCGGGGATGAAATCGAAGCGGTCCGACACCACCCCGACGGTGCGCAGGTCCGGATGGTGGGCGAGCAGGGCGGTCGCGGTGCCCCGGGTGGAGCCGGTGGTGCCGAGTCCGCCGATCAGGTAGTCCAGGTTGTCGATGCCCGCGTCCGCGAGATCGGTGGCGATCTCGGTGCCGGTGCCGTCGTGATGGGCGGCGATATTGCGCTCGTTCGTGTATTGCGAGGGGTGATACCAGTGGTCGGGCGCCTGGCCGATGGTCTGCTCGATAACCGCCGAAACATCATCGGCGGCATGGGGATCAGGGCATTCGGACAGGCCGGGAAGTTCCACGATCTCGGTCCCGAGCAGTTGCAGCAATTGGCGGACCTCGCTCACCCGGATCCGATTGGTGACCGCGCGCAACGGGATGCCGTGCAGCGCGCCGAGTACCCGAAGCGCTTTGGCGGTGTTCCCGCTCGACGCCTCGATGAACGACTGCCCGCCTGCGCGGACGCGCTCGAGATCGTCGCGGATCATCGCCCAGGCAACGCGGTCCTTCACCGAACCGAAGGGGTTGTGCGACTCCAGTTTCGCGTACAGCTCGACCTCGGCCAGCCCGTGGACGGCGGGGTCCAGGCGCAGCAGGGGAGTGTTGCCGATCAGCTCGGTGATGTGGGTGTAGACCATCACCGGCCCCCGGGCCGATAGTCGGCATCAGGGCACAGAACGAACTGTCCTTCTCGGTGCAGCACAGCGACTTTCGCGGGTGTCGGGTGCATGCCGGCCTGCGCGGCCGAAAGGTCCGTGTGGTAAGCGGCGGTATTGGGGAACACCACCGGATCGCCGGGGGACGGCAGCTGCGCGACTCGCACCTGCCGCTGGGTGATCAGGTCGCGCTCGAGACACAGGTGCCCGGCGAAATACACCCCGGCAGGCCGTGACTCGGCTACGTCGGTCAGCACGATCGGATCGATGAGCACCTCCTGGTCGGCGGCGGTGACGGTGTCGCGGCTGAGATCCAGATGGACCAGCGTCGCGCCGTTGCCTGCCTGTTTGACGAACTCGACCTGGGCCACGGTGATGCCTGCTTGGTCGACCAGCGCTTTGCCCGGTTCGAGCCACAGGTCGAGGAGATTGTCGGTGAGGACCGCCGCCAGCGCCCGTCCACCGTGCCCGGGCAGCGGAGCGGCGAGCAGTTCGGCGAGGATGCCGGCGGCGGGTTCGGTATTGGCGTACTTGTGGAACACCGGTGCGCCGTGCACCATTCCCTCGGCGACGTGATAGCCGAAAGTGTTGTTGCCCCAGTGCATCGCGGGGCCACGCCCGAGCAGGCCCGCCCGCAGTGCGTGGTCGTAGGCGTCGTACCCCCCGGCATCGGCGGTGAAGACCTGGCGCAGGCCGCCGCCGATATCGAGCACCGTCGGCGTCAGGCCGTGCGCGTAGGCCCGTTCGATCAGTTCCAGACAGTCGCCCACGGCGTTGACCCGTTCCGCGGTGGCAGCGGTATCGAGGTGAAAGGCGAATCCCAGCAGCCGCAGCCGGTCGCGGTGACGTACCAGCAGCTCCAGCGCCGTGGCCACGTCGGCGAGATCGATCCCGAACCGGCTCGGTGAGCTGCCGGAGAAACCCGAAATGCGTAGCAGTACCGGGACAGCCGCCGCCGGTGACGCCAGCTCGGCCAGGGTCGCGAGTTCCCAGAGGTTGTCGACATTGATTGTCGCCATGGCCGTCAACGCGGCCCGCAGCATCGTGGCGCCCTTGGGGCCGGTCACCTCGATGCGATCGGCGGGGAATCCGGCGGACAGCGCGGAACGCAGTTCCCCCGTGGACGCCACGTCGACGGCGATTCCCGCGTGCGCGGCCGTGTGGGCGAACGCCGCGGAGCGATTCACTTTGTGCGCATAGCAGATTCGATGCCGGACCGCTCCCGCATCGAGCACGGCGCGCAGTGCGGCGAGGTTGGCGGTGAAGATCTGCGGGAACACCAGATGCACGGGGGAGCCGTAGCGGCGCAGCGCGGCGCGCACGCCGTCGCGATCGGCGAGGAACGCGGCGACGAGCGGATGCAGCGCGGCGGGAACGGCGGGCGGGATCATCCCACCGACGCGCCGGGCACCTGTGCCGGCACGTCGTCGACCGGATTGTAGCCGCCATCGCGCAGTGCCTCGAAGACACGGAACCTGTTGCGCGGACTGCGGATCCGGGCGATCACCCGCTTGGACTCCAGATCGATCTCGACGACCGGGATCTCCATCGACTCGAGCAGGGCGGTGATCGTGCGGACGCAATGCCGGCAGCTCATATCGGGGACGTAGAAGACGCCGTCGTCGCCGGTGGGGGCGGTACCCGGCTGTTCCTCGGTCAGGTCCTCGAGCACTTCCACCGAGCCTGTCAGCGCGGCGAACGTCTCGACGAACCGATCGACGACCGTGGCGAGGACGTGCACATCGGCGCCGTCGATGTCGTGTTGGGTCGCCGCGAGACAGGTGGGTCGCGTGTCGGCGGGCAGCAGCGCGTATTGCCGTGAGATCAGGTCGAGGTCGTCGTGGTATTTCGCGACGGCCGCTTCGGTCTCGAGGCCCTCCTCACCGGTCGCGCGCAGCATCACCGCGTGCGCGTCGGCGATGGTGGCGTCTTTCATCGCACGCAGGATGGCGATCGAGTCGGCGGTGTAGCGCACGGACCCGTCGGGCTGGCTGGCAAAGCGCACCGGGATCATCCCGCGCCGGAAGGTCGAGGCCTGCAGTTCCCAGAACCAGCGGGTGGCGACGGCGGTGAAGATGCCGCAATCACGCATGCCGGTGGCGAATTCGACGAGCCCGCGATAGGGGGTGTCGGCGGCGATCAGGCCGTGCTGGACCAGTGCGCGACCCGTTGCCTCAATACCGACCCGAAAGATCTCGTGCGGATCGTGATCGGTGGTGGTCGCGGAAAGAACGCCGTGATCGTGGGCGGACAGGGCCGCAGCGCGCGCCGGGAGTTCGGATGCCGCCAGCGAATGCCACAGCGCGAGGACTGTTTCCCGCGCGAGGACCGCGAGTTCGGGGCCCGCGCCCGCGGTGTGGAAGTACCCGGTGTTGGGAATTCCCGCGCTGTCGGTCCACGTGAGGCGATGGGTCGCGCTGGTCACCTGATCCGGGCGGCAGGGGCGCATGAACCGTTCCAGGTACATCCGCTGGGACTGTGTCAGCGCGGCACCCGATTCAGGCTGTAATGCCGTGGCACGGAACATGATTCGGGCCGGAGGCGGCAGTTCGGTGGCGGCGAACAGTCCGGGAGCGGCCAGGCGGGCCAGTACCCGGGACGCGGCGCGACGATCGTAGTGCTGCACGGTGGGCGAGCCCATCGTTCCTCCTCGGCGTCGGGGGCTTGAAGGACAGGTTGTTCAGCGCCCGTCACCGGCGAGGCCGGCCACGCAGGCGACGAATCGGTCGATCTCGTCGAGGGTGTTGTAGAGGTGGGTACTCACCCGCACCGAACCGGCCCCGGCGTCGGCCGAGGGCACGCAATGGGCTCCGGTTCGCACCAGGAAACCGGCATCGGCCAGGACGAACCCGAGGTCGGCGGCGCTGATCGCGTCGAGGGTGAACGAGACGATCCCATAGCCGACGGCGCAGGTGGCGTGTGCCGGCCCCGGGAGGAAGTCGAGCCCGGGGACCTCGCGCAGGCCGTCGATGAGCCGCAGGGTGAGCACCCGGTTGTGCTCGGCGACAGCGAATCGGTCGAGCTCGTCGAGCAGGTCGAAAGCCGGTGCGAGGGAGAGGATCCCGGGGGTGCTCGACATGCCGCCGCTGGACGGTTTGTTCAGATTGCTGACCGTCACGTCGGCGCCGAC
>NZ_JBHWZY010000363.1:0-6542 GCF_042727815.1 Nocardia sp. NPDC060220 | reverse complement strand
TCCTGGGGGTGAACCCGATACCCGCAAACAGCACCGCTGGCCGCCAATGCAGCAAACACGGCTCCGAACCCCGGAACCGTGTATCAGCCCATTTTAGCATGTCTCACAAAAATGCAGGTCAGCCTAGTCAGGCGGGCTATTCGCGGTGCTGGCTCATCGATTGCTGGTGCCGGCTCACTGATCGCCGGTGCGCAGATACCCAGGAATCTGGTCGCTGCAACCATAAATATCGCCCGCCGAAGCGCGTGCCGACGACTTCACCGTAGTGCTCACCTGCACGCTGGTCGAGTCCGAGCCCGGTACGAGTACTTCGCGCCGGCCCACCTCGGTGCCGTCGCGGTCCATCGCCCGCACGAAGCAGACCACGGCCTGCTGTGGGTCGTCGCGGGTGACCTTGATCCGCATGTCCAGCGTGGCGTCGTCGACGACCACGTAACCCAGCTGCTCGGTCTCGATCGCCTTCGGGCCGTATTTCTGGAAGCCGAGATAGGCCACCGCGAAGCCGGCCGCCACCACGCCGACACCGAGCAAAACCATCAGCCACAGGCGACGCGCAGGTGGTTTCGTGCCATATCGATCGGCGTGTCGCGCTGCTGCGGCGGCCGAGGTCGCGGCGGAGTCCGGTGCGGGCTCGGTCATCGTTTTCGCGCTCCC
This sequence comes from Nocardia sp. NPDC060220, assembly GCF_042727815.1. Taxonomy (NCBI): domain Bacteria; kingdom Bacillati; phylum Actinomycetota; class Actinomycetes; order Mycobacteriales; family Nocardiaceae; genus Nocardia; species Nocardia sp. NPDC060220. The sequence continues at coordinate 5,888 of NZ_JBHWZY010000363.1, read as the reverse complement.
GGGGGTGGTCGGAACAAACAGGGGGTCGGATGGAACTATAGGTAACGACATCTGACACCCGCGAGCGAGAGCGACGGTGAACGAGAAGTGAGTGGCCTTCGCCTCATGGCAGTGCACGCCCACCCCGACGACGAATCGAGCAAGGGCGCCGCGACGACCGCCAGGTACGCCGCGGAGGGCGTCGAGGTGCTCGTCGTGACGTTGACCGGCGGCGAGCGCGGCAGCATCCTGAACCCGGCCATGGACACCCCCGGTGTGCTGGACCGGATCAACGAGGTCCGGCGCGAGGAGATGGCCGCGGCCGCGCACGCGCTCGGCGTGCGCCAGCACTGGCTGGGATTCGTCGACTCGGGCCTGCCCGAGGGCGACCCGCTGCCGCCGCTGCCGGAGGGCTGCTTCGCGCTGGTGCCGCTGGAGGAATCCACCGAGGCGCTGGTGCGCGTGATCCGCGAGTTCAAGCCGCAGGTGATCACCACCTACGACGAGAACGGTGGCTACCCGCACCCGGACCACATCCGCTGCCACGAGGTCTCGATGGCCGCGTACGAGGCGGCGGGCGATCCCACGAAGTTCCCCGGGGCGGGCGAGCCGTGGACACCGCTCAAGCTCTACTACGACCACGGTTTCAGCATGAAGCGTCTGGAAGCCTTCGCCGAGGAGTACGAGCGCATCGGTGAACCGTTCCCGCTGCAGGAGTGGCTGGACCGGATGAAGCAGTACCAGGCGGCCCGCGGCGACATCATGGGCCGGGTCACCACCCAGATCGAATGCTCGAAGTACTTCCCCCAGCGTGACGACGCCCTGCGCGCCCACGCGACCCAGATCGATCCCAACGGCGCGTTCTTCGCGATCCCGTTGGAGATGCAGCAGCGGCTCTGGCCGACCGAGGAGTTCGAATTGGCCAAGACGCGCGTGTCCACCGCCATCCCGGAGACCGACCTGTTCGCCGGCATCGAGGACAACGACCGGTGATGTTGGTCTACCTCGCACAGCAACCGACGGGCCCCGAGTTCGGCAAGGCTTCCCCGCTCGGGCTGCTGGTCATCCTGATCCTGCTGGCAGGCACGGTGCTGCTGGTCCGCTCGATGAACAAGCACCTCAAGGGCCTGCCGGAAACGTTCGAACCCGAGCACCCGGAACCGGATCAGAAGGCCGACGACGGCACCGAGCCCGGTGTGATCGCCGTCGAGGAATCCGAACCGAAACAGAACTCCTAGCGCGCCGCGGCGAGGTCGGCGACGAGTTCGCCGACCAGGTCGCGCGCGGTGGCGGCGTGTTCGGCCACCGACCGCGACGCGCCGCCCGCACTCAACTCGATCATCGTGTTCATCAGGCCGAACAGTGCGACGAGTTGGCGTAGGGCGGCGCGACGTTCGGACACTGTCATCGGCGCGGTGGTTATCGGCAGGTTCACGACTATGGGATCGTCACTGTTGACGGGTTCGTTTCTGCCGATATCCAATCGACGCCGTGCGCGACCTACCAGTCGATCAGGTCGAGTTCGTGCAGGCGCCGGAACACCATCATCGAACCGGGTGCGACGTGCTCCATCGCGGCGTATTCACTCACGGTGAAGTAGCGGAATTCGGCGATTTCGCCGGTGGCGTGGGGTTCTCCGGTGAGCTCGGCACGGAAACAGGTCATGTGCAGGCCGGTGTTGCGGCGGTGCCCGAAAGCCTCGGCCTCGAAGACACCGAACTCGGCGACCCCGGCCAGCCCGACGCCCAGTTCTTCCTCGATCTCGCGATGTAGCGCCTGTAAAGGGGTCTCGCCGGGGTCGATCTTGCCGCCCGCCATGTAGAAGACATCTTTGCCTTCGGGGCGCGTCTGAATCAGCCTGCGGTCGCGGACATGGGCGAGGGCGGCGGTGCGGATCATGGGGATCACTCTAAGGAGCGATCGGCCCCGTTCCATGCCGAACGTGCTCCGCGTCACGCTGGTGTCTGGGTCAGCTCACCGAGACGGTGCCTGCGGCGGCGCGTCGACGGTCAGCGTTTCGGCTGCGGCCAGCGAGTCGGTACGCGAGGTGTCTTTGAGGTCGACTCCCGAGCGACCCAGTGCGCGGGCTCCCGCGACCAGACCCGCCACCACGCGGGCGGCGTCGGCGTAGGTGAGGCCGTCGGGTGGGTGGATGTTGGAGACGCAGTTGCGTTCTGCGTCCGCGCGGCCGGGGCGTGGTAGGTGGGTCAGGTAGATGCCGAGGCTGTCGGCGACCGAGAGGCCCGGGCGCTCGCCGATCAGCACCAGAACGGTGCGCACGCCCATGGCTTCGGCGATGTGGTCACCCAGCGCCACTCTGGCCTGGGTGGCGATCACCGGTGGGGCCATGGTGTAGCGATCGCCGAGTTCGGTTGCCAGGGCGGCGAGGAGTTCGGGGGCGTGCTCGGACAGTGCCAAGGGGGACAGCCCGTCGGCGAGAACGACGCCGATGTCCGCGCCGCTGGCGGTGACGGGGGTGAGATCGTCGGGCACTCGGCCGAGATCGGGGCGGCGCAGGTACTCGGCGCGATCGGCCGCCCTGCTGGCTACGGTGACCGGGGTGCCGAGGCCGAGTGCGGCGATGTGTTCGGTGAACGTCGCGACATCGAGAGGAAGGTGCACGGCGTCACGGGCCGCGGCGTGTGCGGCGCGCAAAGTGAGGACGTCGGTCGTCGGCAACGCGTCGCCCGTGCGGCCGAGCCCGATTCTGGCTTGCGTACTGCCCCGAAGATCTCGCCAGAAGTCTTCGGCGACAGGCGATTGCGTCTCGTGCGCAGCGGTGATCGGTGGGGCCGGAACAGGTGGGGTCACAGGCGGTTCCGTTTCTGCGTCGATGGTCGTGAGCGGCTCGTCCGGCTGACGCGGTGCGCTCATCGAGTGGCTGTCAGGGCTCGCAGGGGTGAGGACAGCGGTTCCACCTGTCGCACACGGCCGTTCGCGTCGAGCATGCCGAGACCCGACAGCCAGGCCTCGAATTCCGGTGCGGGCCGCAGGTTCAGGACCTGGCGGGCATACAGGGCATCGTGGAACGACAGGCTCTGGTAGCCGAGCATCACGTCGTCGGCGCCGGGCACCGCGATGACGAAGGCGCAACCGGCCGCACCCAACAGGGTGAGCAGGGTGTCCATGTCGTCCTGGTCGGCCTCGGCGTGGTTGGTGTAGCAGACATCCACGCCCATCGGCAGGCCGAGCAGCTTGCCGCAGAAGTGGTCTTCGAGTCCGGCCCGGATGATCTGCTTGCCGTCGTAGAGGTATTCGGGTCCGATGAAGCCGACGACCGTATTCACCAGCAGCGGTCGCAGATCCCGGGCTACGGCGTAGGAGCGCGCTTCGAGGGTCTGCTGGTCCACCGGCCGATCACCCACGCCCAGATGGGCATTCGCGCTCAGTGCCGATCCCTGCCCGGTCTCGAGGTACATCACGTTGTCGCCGACGGTGCCGCGCCGCAGGGATCGTCCCGCTTCGTTCCCCTCCCGCAACAGCGAAATGTTCACGCCGAAGCCGGTATTCGCGCCCTCGGTGCCCGCGACGGACTGGAACACCAGATCCACCGGCGCGCCCGCCTCGATCAAACCGATGGTCGTGGTGACGTGGGAGAGCACGCACGACTGGGTCGGGATGTCGAAGCGCAGTCGCACGTCGTCGAGCAGATGCAGGAGATCCGAGGTGGCCTGCGGTGAATCCGTGGCGGGGTTGATGCCGATCACCGCGTCGCCACAGCCCAGCAGCAGCCCGTCCAAGGTGGCGGCGGCGATCCCGCGCGGATCGTCGGTGGGATGATTGGGCTGCAACCGCGTGCTCAACCGGCCGGGCAGGCCGATGGTGGTGCGGAATCCCGCGGTCACCTCGGCCGCCTTGGCCACCGCGATCAGATCCTGATTGCGCATGATCTTGCTGACCGCGGCCACCATCTCCGGCGTCAGCCCCGGCGATACCGCGGCCAGGGTCGCCGCGGAATCGCCGGCGGCGGCGACGGCGAGCAGCCAGTCGCGCAATCCGCCGACGGTCAGATGTGAGATCGGCGCGAACGCCGATCGGTCGTGACTGTCGATGATCAGCCGGGTGACCTCGTCGGTCTCGTACGGCACCAGCACGTCGCTCAGGAACGTGGTGAGTGGAACTTCGGCCAGCGCCCACTGCGCCGCGGCACGTTCGGCATCGGTGGCCGCCGCGCAACCGGCGAGCTCGTCGCCGCTGCGCAGGGGGGTGGCTTTCGCCATCAGGTCGATCAAACCGTCGAAGGTGTAGGTCGTGACGCCGATTGTGCTGCGGTACACGGTCATCGGGTCCCTTTCGAGAGATGTACTCGGCCGCCGGAGCCCGGCAGCGTGCGCGACGCTGCCGGGTGCCCGACGGTCTACTCGAGTTCGGATTCCGCCTTGGCGATGGCCGCGAACTCCTCGTCCGGGGATTTGGCGACCAGGTGGTTGCGACTGTAGAGCCCGAAGTAGGCCATGAAGGCGACGAACACACCGAGCGTCCACAGCGCGGCCTGCTGGTCGACCAGGAACGTGGCCGCCACCGATGCGGCCGCGATGACCAGCGCGAACGCCGTGGTGACGATGCCGCCCGGCGTGCGGTACGGGCGCGGCATGTTGGGTTCACGCACGCGGAGCACGATGTGGGACACCATCATCAGGACGTAGCTCAGAGCCGCGCCGAAGACGGCCATGTTCAGCAGCATCGCGCCCTTGCCGGTGAGCGAGAGGGCGAAGCCGATGATGCCGGGCACGATCAGCGCCAGCACCGGCGCCTTGCGGGAGTTGGTGATCGACAGGACGGTCGGCAGATAGCCGGCGCGCGAGAGGGCGAAGGTCTGGCGGGAGTACGCGTAGATGATGGAGAAGAAGCTGGCGACCAGACCGGCCAGGCCGATGTAGTTGACCACCTTGGCCATCGAGCTGTCGCCCAGCGCCTCGACGAGCGGGTTGCCCGAGGCGGAGGCGCTCTGGGCGCCGAGCGCGCCGGTGACCAGGAACAGCACCACCGCGCCGGTGACGCACAGCAGCAGCATCGCGACGATGATGCCCTTGGGCACGTTCTTCTCCGGCTCGCTGGCTTCCTCGGCGGCCAGCGGCACGCCTTCGACGGCGAGGAAGAACCAGATCGCGAACGGGATGGCGGCCCAGATGCCCAGGTAGCCGAACGGCAGGAACGACGACGACCCGGTCGCCGCGGGATCGGCCGCGATATCGGTCAGGTTGGCCGCGTCGAACTTGCCGACGGCCGCGAAAGCGAAGATCACCAGGCCGACGAGCGCGATCCCGGTGATCACGAACATCGCCTTGAGCGCCTCACCCGCACCGGTCAGGTGGATGCCGATGAACAGCGCGTACACCGCCAGATACACCCACCAGCCGTCGGTGATCCCGAACAGGTTCAGCGACTCCACGTAGGCGCCGATGAAGGTGGCGATCGCGGCGGGCGCGATCGCGTATTCGATGAGAATGGCTGTGCCGGTGGCGAATCCGCCCCACGGGCCGAGCGCGCGCCGGGCGAAGGTGTAGCCGCCGCCCGCCGCGGGCAGTGCCGAGGACATCTCGGCCATGCCGAGCACCATCGCCAGATACATCGCGGCGATGACGACGGTGGCGATCAACAGGCCACCGAATCCGCCCTCGGCGAGACCGAAGTTCCAGCCGGAGAAGTCGCCGGAGATCACGTAGCTCACGCCGAGGCCCGCGAGCAGTACCCAGCCCGCCGAGCCCTTGCGCAGGGTGCGTTTGGCGAGATAGTCGTCGACCGGTGCGCCCTCGCCGGTGGCGGGGCTGATTTCTGTACTCACGTGGAGCTCCTCATCAACAAGCAAAGCGCGTTCGGCGGCAACGGTGATCGTCGAGGGTTGAAGAATGGTTGACGACTGTTACGGCCGTGGATCCGTCAGGTCAGCGGTGCGTATCGAGCACCGC
>NZ_JBHWZY010000362.1:0-6554 GCF_042727815.1 Nocardia sp. NPDC060220 | reverse complement strand
TGTACTCCTCAAGGTCGACCTCGTCAGCATCCCAATCCGCGAGGGGCCGATAGAGTCCGTCGAAGGCCTGCGGCCTTCGACCAGAGCTCGAGGCGATCAGTCGCACCGGGAAGTGCGAGCCACGGCGTGAGCATGCCGGGTGTCTGGGACCCCTGTCCAGGGGTGAGCAACGCGATCACCCCCTAAGACAACACTGTGACCCCCGCCGCATGAGATGTCGGCGCGAATGAAGCTTTCCGATCGCTTTTGTAGGGGTCCCACAAAATCCGAGGTGGGGTGTCGGGATCGACCGATTCCCCAATCCCGTTACAGGGGGTCGTGAGCCAATGGGGCAGACGGGGTTTCTGTGACAGAAGGAGACGATTCGTTATGCGTTCGTGTCAAACGGCCCACTGTTGCTGCGATTCGGAGCACATAGGCGTCCCGGGGATTCATCGGATCGCGGCCGGTGACCTCGCCGATTCGTTTGAGTCGGTACCGAACGGTATTTGGATGGACGTACAGCTGCCGAGCGCAAGTTTCTACTGCTCCGCCACAATCCAGGTAGGCGTCGAGTGTGTCGGATAACGAAGATCCGGCAGCAGCCAACGGGAGCACAAGATACTCGTTCAACGCCTCTATCGCAGCTCTATCGCCCAGCAACGCGCGCTCGGGCAACAACTCCGTGGCGTGAACGGGCCTTGGCGCCGCGCGCCAGCCCACCACGGCCTCCATTCCCGCCAGCGCCTCGATCGCCGACGCGTGCGCCGCCCCGAGGGTGCGCATCGTCGGACCGATCACCACCGGGCCGTCGGAGAACACCTCAGCCAGCAGATCGGTGAGGAACGGCGAGCCCATGCCCGACTCCCCCAGGTGCCCGCTGACCACCATCACCAGCCGCGCACCCTGCACCACCGCCAGCGCGGCCCTGCCGTGTTTGGTCGCGATGGTGTGCACCGCGCCGACCGTCGACACGCCCTGATCCAGCGGCGGTGTGCCGACCAGCACCGTGGCGGGCGCCGTGGCGTCCCAGTTCAACGTGGCGGCCCGGGAAAGCATGTCGGGACCCGTGTCGCCGCGGACCACCGCGTCGACCACCAGGGCCTCCAGGCGGGTATCCCACGCACCACGCGACTCGGCGGCGCTGGCGTACACCGAGGCGGCCGCGAAGCCGAGCTCACGCCCGTACCGCAGCACCGCCTCGGTGAGCGCCACCAGCTGCCGATCGTTGCGCGCCAGCGCGGGCAGCCACTGCTCGAAGAAGTCCATGGCCACCCGCACCATGTCCACGGTCTGGCGCAGCGTGAGCCGCCGCGCCAGATCCTGTGGAATCACCTGGAACGCGTCCAGGCTGAAACGGATATCGGAATCGGGATCCTGCAACCACTCCAGGAAGTTCACGACCGCCGTCTGCACCAGCATCTGCACGCCCGCTCGCTGCGCGGCGTCCAGATCGGCGAAGAACGGCAGCCGATCCTGCATCGACCCCACCGCCTCGGTGGACAGCCGGCCCGAAAACTGCTTGACCCGCTTGAGCAGCGTGTCGGGCAGCGGATCACGGGTCTGCCGATTCGGGGACAGAGCCCCCGTCGGCAGATAGACCTCGTGTTCGCTGGTGCCCTCGGTGATCCGACGGGGCCGCGGCGGTTTGCGCTCCACAGTCCAATAGTCCGCTACGCGAGTTCCTCTGCCGCGTCCGCACTCGGCTTCGGCGCGGCGGCCACGCTGTCGATGCCGTATTTCGCGGCCGCTTCCACCGCCTTGGCCTTGTCGAACGTGCCGTCCCGGACGAGACCCTCGAGCACCGCGACCACGATCGACTGCGCGTCGACGTTGAACACCCGGCGCGCGGCCGTGCGGGTGTCGGAGAAGCCGAACCCGTCGGTGCCGAGGGTGATGTAGTCGCCGGGCACCCACTGCCGGATCTGATCGGGCACCGCGCGCATCCAGTCCGTCGCAGCGACCACCGGTCCCCGCGCGGCCGAGAGCGCCTGGGTGACATATGGCGAGCCCGAATCCGCATCGGGGTGCTTGAGCGCCGCGATCTCCTTGTCGAGCGCCTCCCGGCGGAGCTCGCCGAACGAGGTCACCGACCACACGTCCGCGGCCACACCCCACTCCTGCGCCAGCACCTCCTGCGCGCGCAGCCCGTCGGGCACGGTCACGCCGGAGACGAGGATCTGGGCACGAACCTCGCCCTCACCGCCGCCCTGGTACAGATACAGACCTTTGAGCAGACCCGCGACGTCGAGGTCGTCGGGCTCGGCCGGCTGCTGATAGGGCTCGTTGTACAAGGTGATGTAGTAGAAGATGTTCTCCCCGCCGAACGTGCCGACCGCGGGCACCTCGGTGCCGGGCAGCTGACTGGCCGGGGCCTCGCCGCCGCCGTACATCCGGCGCAGACCGTCGCGCACGATGTGCGCGATCTCGAACGAGAACGCCGGATCGTAGGTCACCACGGCGGGATTCGACGATGCCAGCAGCAGCGACTGCCCGTCGTTGTGCTGCAGACCCTCACCGGTGAGGGTGGTGCGGCCCGCGGTGGCGCCGAGGACGAATCCGCGCGCGAGCTGGTCGGCCGCGGCCCAGAAGCTGTCGCCGGTGCGCTGGAATCCGAACATCGAATAGAAGATGTAGAGCGGGATCATCGGCTCGCCGTGGGTGGCGTAGGAAGTGGCGACCGCGGTGAACGAGGCGGTGGAACCGGCTTCGTTGATGCCCTCGTGCAGGATCTGGCCGACCGCGCTCTCCTTGTAGGCGAGCATCAGTTCCGCGTCGACCGAGGTGTAGAGCTGGCCGTTGCGGTTGTAGATCTTCAGCGTCGGGAACCACGAGTCCATGCCGAAGGTGCGGGCCTCGTCCGGGATGATCGGCACGATGCGCTTGCCGATCTCCTTGTCGCGCAACAGTTCCTTGACCAGGCGCACCAGCGCCATCGTCGTGGCGACCTTCTGCTTGCCCGAACCCTTGCGCACCGAGCGGTAGGCCTCGTCGCCCGGCAGCTTCAGCGCCTTGGCGGGCGAGCGACGCTCCGGCACGAAACCGCCGAGCGACGTGCGGCGGGCCAGCATGTACTCGATGGCCGGATCGTCCATGCCGGGGTGGTAGTACGGCGGCAGGTACGGGTCCTTCTCCAGCTCGGCGTCGCTGATCGGGATGCGCTGCAGATCGCGGAAGTCCTTGAGGTCCTGCAGCGCCAGCTTCTTCATCTGGTGGGTGGCGTTGCGGCCCTCGAAGTGCTTGCCGAGGGTGTAGCCCTTGATCGTCTTGGCCAGGATCACCGTCGGCTGGCCCTTGTGCGCCATCGCCGCCGAATACGCCGCGTAGACCTTGCGGTAGTCGTGTCCGCCGCGCTTGAGATTCCAGATCTCGCTGTCGGACATGTTCTGCACCAGCGCTTTGGTGCGCGGGTCGCGGCCGAAGAAGTGGTCGCGCACGTACGCGCCGTCATTGGCCTTGTAGGTCTGGTAGTCACCGTCGGGGGTGGAGTTCATCAGGTTCACGAGTGCGCCGTCGCGGTCGGCGCCGAGCAGCGCGTCCCACTCGCGACCCCAGACCACCTTGATCACGTTCCAGCCCGCGCCACGGAAGAACGACTCCAGTTCCTGGATGATCTTGCCGTTGCCGCGCACCGGGCCGTCGAGCCGCTGCAGGTTGCAGTTGATCACGAAGGTGAGGTTGTCGAGCGCCTCGTTGGCGGCCACCTGGATCAGGCCGCGCGACTCGGGTTCGTCCATCTCGCCGTCGCCGAGGAAGGCCCAGACGTGCTGGTCGGAGGTGTCCTTGATGCCGCGATCGGTGAGGTAGTGGTTGAACCTGGCCTGGTAGATCGCGTTCATCGGACCGAGGCCCATCGACACCGTCGGGAATTCCCAGAAGTCCGGCATCAGCCGCGGATGCGGGTAGGACGGCAGGCCCTTGCCCAGGCCGCCGTGGCTGTATTCCTGACGGAATCCGTCGAGCCGGTCCGTGCTGAGGCGGCCCTCGAGGAAACCGCGCGCGTAGATGCCCGGCGAGGCGTGGCCCTGGATGTAGACGTGGTCGCCGCCGCCGGGGTGATCCTTGCCGCGGAAGAAGTGGTTGAAGCCCACCTCGTAGAGCGCCGCCGAGGACGCGTAGGTCGAAATATGGCCGCCGACACCGATTCCGGGGCGCTGCGCGCGATGCACCATGATCGCGGCGTTCCACCGGATCCAGGCGCGGAAGCGGCGCTCGACTTCCTCGTCACCGGGGAACCACGGTTCGTTCTCGGTGGGAATGGTGTTGACGTAATCGGTGGAGGTGAGCGCCGGAATCGAGACACGGCGTTCGCCCGCTCGCTCGAGCAGGCGCAACATCAGATAGCGGGCGCGACCCGGGCCTTCCCGGTCGAGCATGTCGTCGAAGGATTCCAGCCATTCACTGGTCTCTTCGGGGTCGATATCCGGTAGATACGACGCCACTCCTTCGCGGATGACCCGTACCCGTTCACCGGTGGGTTTGGTGGTGGATTCACCGCCCCCGGTGGAGGTCGCTACTGGATCGTTGGAAGCTGCAGAGTGGATCAGGTCGGTCAAATCTGCTCCTCGTGATGGGGGCTGAACTGCTTGGTCGGCGTCGCTATCCCCGGGCCTGCCCGCTTGGTGTGCGGACCACCCGTTGCGAAAGGTTCGGGTGCACCCCCCATCCTTACCGAAACGGCTGCCGAGGTCATCACCTCAGCGCGAATACCATTAGGTAGGTTCTGCGGGGAAATACGAGTCACGCACGTGAGTGAGAGGGAACGCCGGACGATGAGGGAGCTGCACGCGCGCCGACTGGGGCTGATCTGTGCCTTTGTCGCCGTGACCGCGGGTTCGGTGGTGGCGGGTTGTGCCGAGCAGATCCCCGGCACACCGACGACCGACGCGGCCGAAGTGGCCGCGTACAAGACCACCGCCGCGGCGTCGTCCTCGGCCGCCGCATCCTCGCGCGCCGCGGCCGCGCGAGAGCGCGCGATCACCGACAACTGCGGCCAGTTCGCCACCACCACCGGCGCCGGCGTCACCGCGTACAACGACTTCGTGTCCGCCCACGACACCAACGCTCCCGACTACGCCGCCAAGCGCGAGTCCGCGGCCACCACCCTCGACAACGCGGCGACCAAAGTGGAGTCCGGCGTCGTCGCCGCGGCGGGCGCGTTGCCGACCGAACTGGCCGACAAATTCACCGCGTATGTCGTCGCGGCACGCGAGCTGGCCGTGCAGACCAGAAAGATGACCTACAACTCACCTGTCGGCAAGCTCAACGAGGCCAGCCGCACCATCAACCAGGCACGTACCGCCGTCCACGACGCCTGTTGAGACGGCCGATTTCGCCCTCCCGACACGCGGCATACGGTCCCAATTCATCCGATCAGCTTGCGCTGCGGCCGATAACCATGTTCGCTTGCACCTATCTTACTGTCGGAAGTTTAGGGAGGACACCACCGTGGTCGCCGCGGCGGACGCGCAGAACTACGCTCAGAAGCTTGGCATTTCTCACGGCTTGGTTGTTCAGGAATTGGGCTGGGACGAGGACACCGACGACGCATTGCGCGCCGAGATCGAGGAGGTCAGCGGCGGCGAAATGGTCGACGAAGACTCCGATGAGGTCGTTGACGCCGTCCTGCTGTGGTGGCGAGAAGGTGACGGCGATCTGGCCGACGAGCTGATGGATGCCATCAGCCCGCTGGCCGATGAAGGCTTCATCTGGGTCCTCACCCCCAAAACCGGTCAACAAGGCCATGTCGATCCGAGCGAGATCGCCGAAGCCGCACCCACGGCCGGCCTGACCCAGACATCCACCATCAGCCTCGGCAGCTGGACGGGCTCACGCCTCGTTCAGCCGAAGGCACCGTCCAAACAGCGCTGAATCCGCCGTTCGCTAGGGTCTCAGTTGGGCTCGCATGCCCGGCTGGGACCCGACACGACGGAGGATTCGTAGTATGCCGCTAGAGGTTGGCACTCTCGCGCCGGATTTCACGCTCAAGGACCAGAACAACCAGCCCGTCACCCTGTCGGATTTCCGCGGCAAGAAGAACGTGCTGCTGGTGTTCTATCCGCTCGCCTTCACCGGCATCTGCCAAGGCGAGCTGTGCAAGGTCCGCGACGAGCTGCCCAAATTCCAGAACGACGACGCCGAGATCATCGCGATCTCCGTCGGACCGCCACCCACCCACAAGATCTGGGCCGCGGAACAGGGCTACCTGTTCCCCCTGCTGTCGGACTTCTGGCCGCACGGCGCCGTCACCCAGTCCTACGACGTCTTCAACGAGAAATCCGGCTACCCCAACCGCGGAACCTTCGTCGTCGACAAGTCCGGCTACATCACTTTCGCGGAGATGAACGGCCCCGGACAGGCCCGTGACCAGGCGGCTTGGGAGAAAGCCCTCGCCGCGCTAGATTCATAACCCGACACCGCCGGTACTCCCCGGCGGTGCCAGGGCGTATAGCTCAGCGGTAGAGCACTGGTTTTACACACCAGCGGTCGGGGGTTCGATCCCCTCTGCGCCCACATTTCACGTTGCAGGTGGCAAGGCAATCGCCCTTGCACCCCTGCTGCCCCAGGATTCGGGG
>NZ_JBHWZY010000361.1:0-6556 GCF_042727815.1 Nocardia sp. NPDC060220 | reverse complement strand
GCACGGCGTCCTTGCCCAAGCGCGGATCGGCGAGCGCGATCTTGGCTTCGGGATAGCCGACGACCACCCAGCGCACGACATCGTCGGGGAAGCGAACCCGATGGACGGGGCCCTCGGCGCGCCACCGGCGGTACTGCGCGTGCGGATCGTCGAAGAAGTCGGCGCCGATGGACTCGACAGGGGCGGAAGCGGTGAGGTCGGCCATCGAATCGACGGTACCCGCGCCGGGCCGAACGCGCATCGACCGTACACACCGGAAGCACGGAAAGCCCTGTGACGAACACGAATTCGCGATCAGGTGGTGCGTGGCTCCGTCGTCGAGGTACTCGACTCGACCGATGCCAGGAAATCCCGAAGGAGTTCGGTGACGGCCTCCGGTTGTTCGAGGGAACTCGAGTGACCGCACGCGGGGATCGTGTGGAGCCGGGCATGCGGGATGAGCGCGGCGATCTGGCGGGCATGCGGGAGCGGGGTGGCGGCGTCGTCCGCGCCGACGATGATCTGGGTGGGGACGGTGATCGCCGCGAGTTCGCCGTCGACGGCGCCGCGTTCGGTGACACCGTGGACGGCGTTGCGGGTGCCGATACGATCGATTCCGGCCAGGCGACGCGACCACTCGCGGACGACTTCCTTGCCGGTGCCGGAAGCCCGAAACGAGGGGCCGAACAGGTGCGTGGCCACCCGGCCTGCGATGGGGCGGATGCCGAGCCAGCGCAGCGCCAGGGCCAGCCGGTGGTATTCGCCGATCTTGGCGGGATCCTCGGCCTGAGCGCTGGTGTCGAGAAGCGTGAGCGATCGCAGGAGTTCGCCGTGCCTGGCGGCCAGTCGTTGGCCGACGAAGCCGCCCATGGACAGCCCGACCCAGTGCACGGGGCCCGCGTCGAGAGCGCGGATCACCCCCACCGCATCGGCAGTGAGAGTGTCCATGTCATAGCCGCCTGCGGTGGGTGGGGTATCGCCCTGACCTCGCCAGTCGAGGGTGACGCACCGGTAGTCGCCTTGCAGGGCCTCGAGCTGGGCGCGAAACATCCAGCCACCGAACAACAATCCGTGGCCGAAGACCACGGTGGCGGCGTCGGGTGTGCCCGAGGGAGCGCCGGTGTCGGTATAGGAGATCGGAACACCGTCGAGAGTAATGATCGGCATGGGGTCACTCGCCGCCGGTGCTCAGGCCGCCGCGAGGCGAACGTTGCGCATCGTCACCAGCGCGGTGGCACACAGGATTTCGCCGGATTCCTCCACCGAGAACACGTCGGCGGCGGCGATCGTGAGCAGTGCGCCCGGCTTGATCACCCGGCCGCGGGCGACCACGTTCGGCCCTTTGGCGGGCGCGAGAATCTTCACGGTGTAGTCGATGGTCATGTTCACCCAGCCTGCGGGCAGCAGCGTGCCCGCGGCCGAGCCGGCGGCGAAATCGGCGAGCGAGCCGAGGACCCCGCCCTGGAAATAGCCGTCGTGCTGGGTGAGTTCGCGCCGGTGTGGTTGCACGATCTCGACGTCGCCGGGCTCGACCCGGCTGAAGTGGAAACCCAGGTGCGCGGCGGCGGGCATGGACAGCACGACGCTGGGGACCAGCTGTGCGAAGTCGGGATTGGGGGCCTGTGCTGCGGTCATCGGCTCAGTCCTCTGCTCGGCAGCGGCGCGGCGTCGCCGCTGCTCCTGCGGCGAATCCTGCCCGCTGACGGCGCGCGGGAACAGCCCATCGCGGAAATTTCGCCTGCTGTTGGGAGTCCGGAAAGAGTGCGGCCGGGCGAGTGGCGCGTTCACCCGCCCGGCCGAGCGTTCAGCGAGTTCCGGCGTGCAGGACCACTTTGCCGTTGCGGCCGGGAGTTTCGGACACCACCGCGGCCTCGGCGGCCTGCGCGAGCGCGAAATCGGCCTGGACATCCAGTCGCAGGGTGCCGTCGGCGGCGAGGGTGACGAGTTCGGTGATCAACCGCACGTAGTCGGCCCGGTCGATGTCGGAACTGCGCTGCTGGCCCCAGAATCCTTTCACCACAGCCTGTTTGAAGATGACGGCGCCGGTGTCGATGATCAGCGGTTTGCCCGACAGCGCGCCGAAGGAGATCAGTTCACCGCGCGGGGCGAGCAGCGCCATCAGATCACCCGCGGCCGGACCGCTGACCTGGTCGACGGCGCGCACGATCGGTTCGCCACCGGTGATGTCGGCCCCCGTGGCGAGCCAGCCCACCGATTCGGTGTCGAGCACGGGACCGTAGCCGAGCTTTTCCAGCGCCTGCACCGACGACTGGCCGCGGACCAGGCTCAGCACCCGCACTCCGCGTTCCTTCGCGAACAGGTTGAGCAGGCGACCGACCGCGCCGTTGGCGGCGTTCACGACGATCCACTCACCGGCCCGCACCTGGAGATCGTCGAGCAGCATCAGGGCGCTCAGCGGCATGGCGAGCAGCTGGCAGGCGGTCTCGTCGGGCACGGAATCCGGCATCGGCACCGCTTGTTCGGCGCGGGCGACGAAGGAATCCGCCCAGGCGCCACGGACGCCGGCGATCGCCACCCGCTGACCGACCTGAAGTGCGTCGACACCGGGGCCGACCGCGTCGACGACGCCGGCCGCCTCGGTTCCGGGGATCGCGGGCAGCGGCGGCCGATAGCCGTAGACGCCGCGGATGATCGCCAGATCGTGGTTGTGGATCGGCGACAGCGACATCGCGATCCGCACCTCACCCGCCCCGGGCTCGGGGGTGGGCGCCTGCTGTGCGGTGAGCACATCCTTCGGTTCGCCGAATTCATCGATGACAACTGCCTGCATGTCCGCCTCCGTGGTGGTTGCGAGTCCCTGCCGAGCGTGATCGTGCTCCATTGTGGCACCGTGACGGGCGCGGGTGGCTCAGGGATGCCCATGGTCGGACCCGGCTGTCAATACCTCGCAGGGCTGAGAGCGGGTCACTCCGACAGGGCCTGAAAATAGCTCGCACGGTGGACGAATGTGACCGGGAGGCGTGCGTACCCTCGGTGCATGGCAGACGCGCTCGGAACACGCTCGCCCGCAGTGCGATCCGGATCGCGGATCGCCGAGGTCGACATCCTGCGTGGGTTCGCCCTGTTCGGGATCCTGATCACCAACGTGGTCGTGGCGACCTCGCTGTGGTCGGTGGTAGGCACGCGCGAGGATCCGGTACTGCGTTTCGGCGGCACCGTCGATCTGCTGGTACGGGCCACCGTCGACGCGCTGTTCGCCGGGCGGTTCTACCTGCTGTTCGCGTTTCTGTTCGGGTACTCGTTCACGTTGCAGATCGCGGCGGCCCAGCGTGCGGGGGCTTCGCCGGTGCGGCGGTTGCTGCGGCGGTGTGCCGCGCTGATGGCGATCGGACTCGTCCACGTCTACCTGCTGTGGATCGGCGACATCCTCACCCTGTACGCGTTCCTGTGCCTGACCCTCATCGCGCTGCGTAAGTTGCGGCCGCGGACCGCGGTGATCACCGGTGTGGTGCTGTACGCGACGTGGTCGGCGTGGAGCTTCCTGCCCGGCAGTACCGGTCTTCTCGCCTTCGGCGAGCTCGTCGACCTGCCCGCGATATCGGCCGACTACACCGCGGATTTCGCATCGACGTTCTCCGCGCAGACGGCCATCGCGCCGGTGTTCCTGTTGCTGATCTGGTTCAGTCAGGGCGTACCGAGCCTGGCGATGTTCCTGATCGGCATGGCGGCGGGCAAACGCAACCTGTTCGCGGATCCGGATACGCTGCGCCGCTGGTCCTTACGCGCACTCGTGATCGGCTTCGCCATCGGTGTTCCGATCTCGGCGATAACCTTCGCCGAGTCGATGACCTGGTGGCACGCCCCCGCGGTGATCCACGGCCTGCAAATGCTGGTGAACCCGTTCATGACGTTCGCCTATGTCGCCGCGGTCCTGCTCGCCGCGCAGTCCGCACGCCTTGGCCGCTGCACCGCCCTGCTCGCCCCGGCCGGGCGCATGGCCGCCACCAACTACATCGGGCAATCCGTGGTGCTGATGCTCGTCTACACCGGATACGGCCTAGCCCTCGCCGATGACATCGCACCCCTGGGCGTCATCGCGATCGCCCTGCTCACCTTCGCCGCCCAGCTCGCGTTCAGCGCCTGGTGGCTACGCGGTCATTCGTACGGCCCGGTGGAGTGGTTGCTCCGCGCCGCGACCTACCTGACCGTCCCGACGTGGCGTCGCCCCGTACAGAACGCTGCGCCCGGCGTCTGAGGCGCCGATTCGGCGCTCTACCGTCTGGGGGACGGCGACATTCTCACGCTGTACGCGGCCCTGGGCCTGGTCTTGATCGCGATTCGCGCGCTCGGTCCGCGTTCGGCCGCCCCCGCGGACCGCTCCTGCCTGGCGTTGCCCGGTGTCAGTCGGCGGTGCGCGGCGGGCGGTGGAACTCCGCCCGCCAGCGGTGCAGACCTGAGGCGTCGGCACGGGAGACGGTTTCGACCCGGACCGGGGTCAGGTCGGAGGCGGTGAAAGAGTCGATGTCGGCGCGGGTGAGCGGCCAGGGCGGGCCGGCGGTCGCGGGGGTCTGGCTGATGTCGGCGATCACGAGCAGGGTCGCGCCGGGCGCGAGGAGGTCTCGGATACCGGTGATGGCGTGGGCGCGGACGTCCAGGGGCAAGGATTGAACGGTGATCGACTCGACGACCAGGTCGAAGGCGTGGAGCCAGGTCGGCGGCGGGTGGAGGAGGTCGGCAACCTTGTAGGTGACGGGGGAATGCGGGAATCGGGCACGGGCGCCACGGATCGCGGTGGGGGAGATGTCGAAGGCCGTGGTTCGGATACCTTGGGAGGCAACGAATTCGGCGTCGATGCCGTATCCGCAGCCGATCACCACGGCCCGCGCTCCCTGAGGCAGGGTGGCGGTGCGGAGCCAGTCGACCAGCAGGGGATTGGGGACGTCGCGATCCCACGGAACCACCGAGGTCCCCGCGGCGGCCGCGGCGTAAAGCGGTTCGAACCATCCGGTCGGATCGTTCGCGGCCAGCGACTGAGCGGCGAGGCGACGATCGGCGGGCGGCTGCGCGTCGGTCATAGGTCCAGTCTTCACCACCGACCCTCGCCCCGTCGTCCGACATTCGGGGACGCGCCCGACGACCGGTGAGCTGGTCGGTTGATCATCAGGCCCGGGTACCGGAGATTCCGGCCGGATCACCACCGCCGGAGCCCGATGATCTCGACCTGTCAGGGGATCAACACGACTTTGCCTGTGGTGGAGCGGGATTCGAGAGCGTGGTGGGCGGTGGCGGCCTCGGCCAGTGGGAATTCGGTCACTGCGGGACGGAACAAGCCGGTGCCCGCGCCGGCCAGGGCGCGTTCGGACAGGACGCGCAGGTCACCGCCCGCCCGCTGGATCATCGGCGGGCCGAGCACGGTTTCGGAGGTGATGCCGCGAGCGGCGGTGTCCACCTGTGCCGGAGCGCCCGCCGACCAGCCGAAAACCAGGTGGGCGCCGCCGGGGCCGAGCAGGTCTACGGCGGCTTCGGCGACCGGCCCGCCGACGCCGTCGAACACGACGGTCGCGGCTCGGCCGCCCAGCTGGGCGCGTACCTTCGCCGGCCAATCCGGCAGTGTGTAGTCGACCGCGATATCGGCGCCGTCGGCTCGCGCCATCGCCACCTTGTCCGGTCCACCCGCGAGCCCGACCACTGTGGCGCCCGCGGCGACGGCGTACTGGACCAGCAGGGTGCCGATCCCGCCGGCCGCCGCGGTCACCACCGCGATGCTGTCGGCATCGAGTTCGGTGAACTGGAGAATGCCCAGCGCCGTGCGACCGGTGCCGACCATCGCGACGGCGGCGCTGAAGCTCACACCGTCCGCAACGGCAAGGAGGCGTTCGGCTTCGGTGACCGCGAGCTCGGCATAGCCGCCGGGTGCGGTGCCCAGGTGGGCGACGACACGCGTACCGAGCAGGGCGCCGTCGACACCGTCGCCGACGCGGTCCACGACTCCGGCGACCTCGCGGCCGGGGACCGTCGGTAGCTCGGGTACCGGGAACGGGCCCCGCTCACCACGGCGTAACGCGGTGTCGACGAGGTGGACCCCGCAGGCCGCCACGTCGATGCGGACCTGACCCGGGCCCGGTGTCGGATCCGGCATCGACGCGTAGCGCAGGTTCTCGGCGGGACCGAACTCGTGGAGCTGAATCGCATGCATGACGTCAGTGTTCAACCTGAACGGTGCTCGAGGTCAAGCGCGACGGGCGGCCCGGGCGGCGAAACCGTCGCAGAGTGCTTCGAGGCCGAGGAACAGCAGGTCCTCGGAGGTCAGGTCGCTCACCCCGGCTCCCTCGAGCTCGGCCAGTGCCGGCGGGACGGGGAAGGAGGGTGTGCCCTCGAGGAGATCGCGCAGTCCGTTGGTGTCGTCGGTGGCGGTGCGCTTCTCGGCGAGCAGTGCGCCGCCGACCACCGGCAAGCTGGCGCCGGAGATGTAGTTCCAGACGGAGAATCCCATCGTGGTGGCCTCGCGGGCGGTCACGTCGAGTTCGCGCAGGCCTTCGACCAGCCAGGCCCCGCCGCCGGAGGACGGCTGCGCGGTGAACCGGTCCCGCTCGTCGAAGAGGTCGTCGCAGCATTC
>NZ_JBHWZY010000360.1:0-6564 GCF_042727815.1 Nocardia sp. NPDC060220 | reverse complement strand
GGTATGTGGCTCTCGGCCGCCGCCCAGCACGCGGTGGTCGCCGTGGATCCCGAAAGCTCCGTTCCCGCACGCACTCTCACGGCATGGACCACCCGGTTCCTCGGCATGGTGCGCCCCGGCGCGACCGTGGACGTGCGGGTGGAGCGGATCGCGGTGGACGCGGGCGCCGAGATCGTCGAGGTCTCCTGCCGCGTCGACGGTGACCTGGTCATGACCGCGACCGGGCGCACCGCCGCCCCGAAGACCGTGTACGCCTTCCCGGGCCAGGGCATCCAGCGCAAGGGGATGGGCCTGGACGCGCTGACCCGCTCGAAGGCGGCCAAGCGGGTGTGGGAGCGTGCCGACGCGCACACCCGCGAAGCCCTCGGTTTCTCGATCCTGGCGGTGGTGCGCGACAACCCGACCTACCTCAAGGCGCGCGGTGTCGAACATCGGCACCCGGACGGCGTGCTGCACCTGACCCAGTTCACCCAGGTCGCCATGGCCACCCTCGGTGTCGCCCAGGTCGCCGAGCTGCGGGAAGCGGGCGCGTTCGTCGAAGGCGCGATGCTGGCGGGTCACTCGGTCGGCGAGTACAACGCCCTCGCCGCCGTCGCCGGTGTGCTGCCGCTGGAGGCCGTGCTCGAGGTGGTGTTCCAGCGTGGCTCGGCCATGCACGAGCTCGTGCCGCGTGACGCGCAGGGCCGCAGTGACTATCGGATGGCCGCTATCCGCCCGTCGCAGATCGGGCTGCCCGACGCCGAGGTGATCGACTTCGTCGACGGCATCGGCGCCGAGACCGGCGAGTTCCTCGAAGTGGTGAACCTGAACCTGCGCGGCTCCCAGTACGCCATCGCGGGCACGGTCGCCGGGCTCGAAGCGCTCGAGACCGAAATCGATCGCCGCCGTGCGGAATTCGGTGGCAAGCGGGCTTTCATCCTGGTGCCCGGCATCGACGTACCGTTCCACTCCTCGGTGCTGCGCGACGGTGTGCCGGAGTTCCGGCACAAGCTCGAGCAGCTGCTGCCCGCCGAGGTGCACCCGGAAGTCCTGGTCGGACGCTACATTCCGAACCTGGTGCCACGCCCGTTCTCCCTGGATCGCGCGTTCCTCGCCGAGATCGCCGAACTCGTGCCCTCGGAGCCGCTCGTAGCCGTGCTGGCCGACTTCGACAGCTGGGCCACGCGCGATGCCGAGCTGTGCCGGGTGGTGCTGATCGAGCTGCTGGCCTGGCAGTTCGCCAGCCCGGTGCGCTGGATCGAGACCCAGGATCTGCTGTTCACCGACACCGCGCACGGCGGTCTCGGGGTCGAGCGCTTCGTCGAAATCGGCCTCGGCGCCACCCCGACGGTGGCGAACCTGGCCTCGCAGACGCTGAAGCTGCCCGCGTTCGGCGGGGCGACCGTGGAGGTCGTCAACGTCGAACGTGACGCCGCGGTCGTCTACTCCACCGATACCGATCCGGCCCCGGTCGACGACATCGACGAGACCCCGGTCGAAGCCGCGGCCGCACCGGCGGCGGCACCCGTCGCCGCCGCCGCTCCGGTGGCGACCGGCGGCCCGCGCCCCGACGACATCGCCTTCAGCGCCGCCGACGCCACCCGTGTGCTCATCGCGCTGTGGACGAAGCTGCGGATGGACCAGATCGGCCCGGTCGACACCATCGAAGGCCTGTGCGACGGTGTCTCCTCACGCCGCAACCAACTGCTCGTCGACCTCGGCGCCGAACTGTCCCTCGGCGCCATCGACGGTGCCGCCGACGCCGACATGGGCGCGCTGGCGGCCACGGTCGAACGCCTGGCCCGCACCTACAAGCCGTTCGGCAGCGTGCTCACCGACTCCATCGGCGACCACCTGCGCAAGGTCTTCGGACCGTCGGGCAAGCGGCCCGCCGCCATCGCCGACCGGGTCAAGAAGGTCTGGGAACTCGGCGACGGCTGGGCCAGCCACGTCACCGCGGAGGTCTCGCTCGGCACCCGCGAAGGCGCCAGCGTGCGCGGTGGTGACCTCGGCGGTCTCGCCGGTGGTGCGCTCGGTGATGCCGCATCGGTCGACGCCGCCATCGACGCGGCCGTGCAGGCCGTGGCGGCACGGCGCGGTGTCTCGGTCTCGTTGCCCTCGGCGGGTGGCGCGGCAGGCGGCACCGTCGACGCGGCGGCGCTCGGCGAGTTCACCGAGCAGATCACCGGACGCGACGGCGTGCTCGCCACCGCGGCGCGGGTGGTACTCGAACAACTCGGCCTCAGCGAGAAGATCAGCGCTCCCGAGGCGACTGACGACACTCTCGCGGACCTCGTCTCGGCCGAATTGGGTTCGGACTGGCCGCGTCTGGTCGCGCCCGCGTTCGACGCCCGCAAGGCCGTTCTCATCGACGACCGGTGGGCCACCGCCCGCGAGGATCTCGCGAAGATGTGGCTCGGCGACGACGCCACCACCGCGGAACAGTCGATCGACGGATTCGCCGGCGCCGGTGAAGCCGTGGCCGCCCAGGCGAACTGGTGGCGGCAGCGGGCCATGCACGAGGCCCGTTCGGTGCTGGCCGGGGTGTACGCGCAGATCGCGAAGACCGCGCTCGACACCACCGAGCCAGGTCTGTGGTCCGACGACCTCGCCGTGATCACCGGCGCCAGCAAGGGTTCCATCGCGGCAGCGGTCACCGGCAAGCTGCTGTCGGGCGGCGCGACCGTGGTGGTCACCACGTCGAGTCTCAACGACGAGCGGCTGCGGTTCTACCGCTCGCTCTACCGCGACAACGCCCGCCACGGTGCGGCGCTGTGGGTGGTCCCGGCCAACATGGCCTCCTACCAGGACCTCGACGCGCTGATCGACTGGGTCGGCACCGAACAGGTCGACAACGCGGGCGGCGCCAAGATCAAGGTCAAGGACGCGATGACCCCGACGATGCTGCTGCCGTTCGCGGCGCCGCGCGTCGCCGGTGACCTCGCCGACGCGGGCGCTCGGGCCGAAATGGAAATGCGCGTGCTGCTGTGGTCGGTGGAACGGCTGATCGGCGGCCTGTCGGCCCTCGGCGCCGACCACGACGTCGACGCGAAACTGCATGTGGTGCTGCCGGGTTCGCCCAACCGTGGCTTGTTCGGCGGCGACGGCGCGTACGGCGAGTCCAAGGCCGCCCTCGACGCGGTGGTCTTGAAATGGAAGGCCGAGAAGTCCTGGGCCGAACGCGTCACCCTGGTGCACGCGCTGATCGGCTGGGTGCGCGGCACCGGGCTGATGGGCCACAACGACCCCATGGTCGAGGCCGTCGAGAAGGCGGGTGTGCACACCTGGTCGACCGACGAGATGGCCGACGAACTGCTCAAGTGGTGCACCTCGCGTGCCCGCCAGGTGACCATCACCGGCCCGCAGCAGATCGACCTCACCGGTGGTCTGGCGCGTGCCAAGCTCGACCTGCCCGCGCTCGCCAAGCAGGCGCAGGAGGCCGCGGCCGAGAAGGTCGAAGAAACCGCCACCGTCGCGACGATCGCCGCACTGCCCGCCCCGCCGACCCTGAGTTCGGCACTGCCGGTGCCGGAATGGGCCCCGGTCACCGCGGAGCTGAGCGACATGGTCGTGATCGTCGGCGCCGGTGAGCTCGGGCCGTACGGCTCCTCGCGCACCCGCTTCGAGATGGAGGTCGAAGACGAACTGTCGGCCGCCGGCGTGCTCGAGCTGGCCTGGACCACCGGTCTGATCCGGTGGGAGAACGAACCGAAGCCCGGCTGGTACGACACCGAATCCGGCGACTTCGTGCCGGAATCGGAGGTCGCGCAGCGCTACCACGACACCGTGGTCGAACGCTGCGGTGTGCGCCGCTACGAAGACGACGGCGCGATGCTCGACAACGCGGCCCCGCTGCTCACCTCGGTGTTCCTCGATCAGGACCTGTCGTTCACCGTCGCAGGCGAGGCGGAGGCACGCGCCTTCCACACCGCCGATCCCGAGCACACCGTCATCGCGCCGGTCGCCGATTCCAGCGACTGGACCGTGACTCGTCAGGCGGGCACCGAGATCCGGGTGCCGCGCAAGGCGAAGCTGTCGCGTGTGGTCGGCGGTCAGATCCCGACCGGCTGGGATCCCACCATCTGGGGCGTCTCGGCCGACATGGCCGCCTCGATCGACCGGGTCGCGCTGTGGAACATCGTCTGCACCGTCGACGCGTTCGTCGGCGCGGGCTTCAGCCCCGACGAGCTGATGAGCTGGGTGCACCCGAGCCTGGTGGCCAACACCCAGGGCACCGGTATGGGCGGCATGTCCTCGATGCGCTCGCTCTACGTCGACAACCTGCTCGGCGAACCGCGCCCGAACGACATCCTCCAGGAGGCACTGCCCAACGTCGCCCTGGCGCACGTGGTGCAGTCCTACGTCGGCAGCTACGGCGCCATGGTGCATCCGGTCGCGGCGTGCGCCACGGCGGCGGTCTCGGTCGAGGAAGGCGTCGACAAGATCCGGCTCGGCAAGGCCGAGGTCGTGGTCGCCGGTGGCTTCGACGATCTGGGTATCGAAGGCATCGTCGGCTTCGGTGACATGTCGGCCACCGCCGACTCGGCGAGCATGCGCGCCAAGGGAATCAGCGACCGCTACTTCTCCCGCGCCAACGATCGCCGCCGCGGCGGGTTCGTGGAATCGCAGGGTGGCGGCACCGTGCTGCTGGCCCGTGGTGACGTGGCCGTGCAGATGGGTCTGCCGGTGCTCGGCGTCGTCGCCTTCGCCCAGTCCTTCGCCGACGGCGTGCACACCTCCATCCCGGCGCCGGGTCTCGGCGCATTGGGTGCGGGGCGCGGCGGCAGCGAGTCGCGACTGGCGGCCGAACTGCGCAAGCTCGGCGTGACCCCCGACGACATCGCGGTGATCTCCAAGCACGACACCTCCACCGCGGCCAACGACCCCAACGAGTCGGAGCTGCACGAGCGGCTGGCGGGCGCGCTGGGTCGTACCGAGGGCGCCCCGCTGTTCGTGGTCTCGCAGAAGAGCCTCACCGGACATGCCAAGGGCGGCGCGGCGGCGTTCCAGCTCATCGGCCTGTGCCAGGTGCTGGAAAACGGTGTGGTGCCGCCGAACCGGAGCCTGGACTGCGTCGACGAGAAGATGGCGGGCTACCCGCACCTGGTGTGGGCGCGTGAGCCGCTGCGCTTCGGCGAGAAGTTCGCGCTGAAGGCGGGTCTGGTGACCTCGCTCGGCTTCGGTCACGTGTCCGGTCTGCTCGCGGTGGTGCATCCGCAGGCGTTCCTGGCCGCGATCGAACCGGCCGCGCGGGCGGAGTACCAGGAGCGGGCGCAGACGCGTCAGCTCGCGGGCAGGCAGCGGTTCGCCGAGGCCATGTGCGGCGGGTCGGCACTGTACGAGAAGCCCGCTGATCGTCGACTGGGCGCCGACGGCACGCCGGCCAAGCAGATCCGTCAGCTCGAGGCCGACATGCTGCTCTCGCCGCAGGCGCGTCTGGACAGCGACGGCGTCTACAGCGCGAGCGGATGGGGTTGCGGCACCGGGCAAATCACCCCGCAGCCGACCGAAGCGTCGTAGGCTGCCGCTTTGTGACGATTCTCGGTATCGGCTTGGACTTGGTGACCATCTCCGAGTTCGCCGAACAGCTGCAACGGCCCGGGTCGACCATGCTCAGGGAGACATTCACCGCTGGTGAGCGTCGCTACTGCCAGAGCAAGCAGACCGACCCGGACCGCAGCTTCGCCGCACGCTGGGCCGCGAAGGAGGCGGTGCTCAAAGCCTGGGCATCGTCTCGTTTCGCCCGCAGTCCGCAGATCGGCGACAACCCGTATCCGCTCATCGAAGTCGTCAACGACGCGTGGGGCAGGCCCAGCATCAAACTCCACGGCCTCGCCGCGGAATTCCTGCCCCGCGTCCGAGTGCACCTGTCCCTGACCCACGACGGTGATACCGCCGCGGCGATGGTGGTGCTGGAAGACCCGGGTGAACTGGCCGATCTGATCGACGGCCGGGGCTAGAAATCGCGAACCGCTAGTGTTCCTCGGCGGTTCGCGATTCTTTTTCCGCCACCAGTAGATACGCCACCATGAGGCGCTTGAGTTCGGCGACCGCGTCGGTATTCGACTGGTTTTCCTGTACCGAGAAATTCAGCATCGAATACACGACGTGTACCAGCACTTCGGCCATCATCGTGCGCCGGGCGCGCGGGGTGCGCGGGGTCAGCGGCCGCAGCATCTGCGAGACGACCGCGGCGAATTCCTTTTCGTGCAACGCGCCTGTCGCGCGTGTGGACGGGGTCGACTGCATCGCCAGCCACACTTCGCGCCGTGACGGGTCGGTGGTCCACAGGTTCGCCATGTGGTCGACGAACTGGTTCATGTGCCGCAACCAGTCCAGTGAGGGCACTTCACCGTGGAAGTCGGCCAACTCGCGGGAAACCGCAACCAGGTCTTGCCGATTGAGTTCACAGACGATCACGTACTTGTTGGCGAAGAACTGATACAGCGTGCCGATGGGCACCTCGGCGCGCTGGGCGACCTCTTCACAGGTGAACGACTCGAAACCCACCTCGACCAGCAACTCGCGCGAGGACCGGGGCCGAGCGACCTGACCAGTTGGGTCACTGGTCAGGTGACCTCTCAC
>NZ_JBHWZY010000359.1:0-6573 GCF_042727815.1 Nocardia sp. NPDC060220 | reverse complement strand
GAAACGGATGGGCAGCATGGACGCGATCTCCCGTGAGTTCGCGCTCGAGCATTCCGAAAGGCTGTGGAAGCAGCTCGTTCTGGTGCCGGAACAGTCCGAGGGCGGCGCGGGAAATCGAGAGCTGATGGTGGTTCTCGCACTCGCGGCGGGGGCGGCCGTCACGGTCAAAGCGGGCTTCACCTGGCTGGAGGGGGCCGCCTTGGGCCGCAACATCAGCCTGCTCGTCTTACCGTTCCTCGCAGGATATTTCGCGTGGAAGCGCCAGGTTTCCGCGCGGGTCGGCGCCGTGCTGCTCGCGCCCGTCGTGCTCACCGCACTCGTGCTGAACCTGTATCCGTTCGAGCCCGAAGGGGCGACCGAGATCATCGCCGCGATCCACGCGCCGATCCTGCTGTGGCTGGTGGTCGGTTTCGCGTACACGGGCGGCGACTGGCGATCCGGGCGGCGGCGGATGGACTTCATCCGGTTCACCGGGGAGTGGTTCGTCTACCTGACCTTGCTGGCACTCGGCGGCGGCGTACTGATCGGACTGACAGTCGGCGCGTTCGGGACCCTCGATTTTGACATCGAGCCGGTGATCGAGGACTGGGTGCTGCCCTTCGGCGCCACGGGCGCGGTGATCGTCGCCGCCTGGCTGGTCGAGGCCAAACAGAACGTCGTGGAGAACATCGCGCCGGTGCTCACCCGGGTCTTCACCCCGCTCACCATCGTCATGCTGTTCGCGCTGCTCGCCGCCCTCGCGACCACCCGCAGCCTGACCGCGATCGACCGCGATCTGCTCATCCTGATGGACCTGATCCTCGTCTTGGTCGTGGGCCTGCTCCTCTACACGATCTCCGCCCGCGATCCGCTGACCCCACCCGGCTTCTTCGACCGCCTGCAGCTGGTCCTGGTGTTCACCGCGCTGGTCGTCGACGCGACGATGCTGGCCGCCATGCTCACCCGGATCGCCGAGTTCGGCTCCACCCCCAACAAGGTGGTCGCCCTCGGACTGAACGTGGTGTTGCTGGTGAACCTCGTGTGGTCGGGCCACCTCGGGCTCGGCTTCGTGCGCGGCAGGAAAACCTTCGCCGCTCTCGAGCGTTGGCAGACCGATTACCTGCCCGTCTACGGAGTGTGGGCGGCCGCCGTGATCGTCGCCATCCCGCCGTCGTTCGACTTCCGATGATCTCCGGACTCGGCGAAAATCACTGGCGGTCCGTGACACGATCATCAAGTGCTCTTGACGATCTCCACGACTCACACGCCGGCGACCGACCTCGGATACCTCGTGGTCAAACATCCCGACCGCGTGCAGTCGTTCACGACCACCGGCGGCACGGCACACGTCTTCTATCCACAGGCCGATGTCGATCGCTGCACCGTGGCCCTGCTGCTGGAGGTCGATCCGGTGGAGCTGGCGCGACCGAGCAAGGGGCACAACGGGTCCGCACTCGGGCGCTATGTGAACGACCGTCCGTATGTGGCGTCGAGCCTGCTGTCGGTGGCGTTGGGCAAGGTGTTCCGGTCGGCGCTGAACGGCACGAGCCGGGACCGTCAAGAGCTGGCGGAGAAGGCGATTCCGTTGGAGATCGAAGTCCCCGCCGTGCCGTGCCGTGGTGGGACCGAGATCGTCGAGAGGCTGTTCGCGCCGCTGGGTTGGACGGTGTCGACCACCTCGGTGCCGCTCGATCCGGAGTTCCCGGAATGGGGCCCGTCGCCGTACACCCACCTGCGTTTGACCGGGACGCTGCGGCTGGCAGAGGCACTGAACCACCTCTACGTGCTGTTGCCGGTGCTCGATGACGCCAAGCACTACTGGGTGGACGCCGACGAGGTCGACAAACTGCTGCGCGCGGGCGAGGGCTGGCTCGGCGCCCACCCCGACCGCGAACTGATCGCGCGACGCTATCTGGCCGGACGACGGACACTCATGCTGTCCGCCCTGGAACGCCTGCGCTCGGCGGACGAGGTGGTCGACGATGCCGAAATCCCCGGGGACGCGGTCGAACGCGTCGAAGCCGCCGAGCGCCGCACACCTTTGGTGAAGCGCCGCACAGAGGCGGTGCTCGCCGCGCTCGCCGACACCGGCGCAGCGCGCGTCCTCGATCTCGGTTGTGGCCCAGGCGCTTTGCTTCTCGCACTGCAAGCCGAGCCCCGGTTCACCGAGATCGTCGGCGCCGATGTCTCGAGCGCCGCACTCTCGATGGCGGAGCGCCGCTTGAAGTTCGACCGGATGTCGGACCGGCAGCGAGCCAGGATCACCCTGATCCAATCCGCGCTGACCTACCACGACAACCGGCTGCGCGGCTTCGACGCCGCGGTGCTCATGGAGGTGATCGAACACGTCGACGAGTCCCGGTTGCCCGCGCTCGAACGTGCCGTCTTCGGGCATGCCGCGCCCGGCGCGGTGATCGTGACGACGCCGAACGTGGAATACAACGTGCACTACGAGACCCTCGACGGTCACCGTCACGACGATCACCGATTCGAGTGGACCCGTGCGGAATTCGCCGCCTGGTGTGCCCGCGTCGCCGAGTCCTTCGGCTACGTCGTCGACATCCGCCCGGTCGGCGACCACGACCCGCAGACCGGCTCCCCCACCCAGCTCGCGCTTTTCCGGAAGGCCGCGTAAATGAACATCGACCTCCCCGAGCTGTCGCTCATCGCCCTCGTGGGCATCTCCGGTTCCGGCAAATCCACCTTCGCCCGCGAGCACTTCAAGCCCACCGAGGTGCTGTCGTCGGACTTCTTCCGCGGCATGGTGGCCGACGACGAGAACGATCAGTCCGCGACGAAGGACGCCTTCGACGCGCTCGGCCACATCGCCGGGATCCGGCTGCGTGCCGGTCGACGCGTCGTCATCGACGCCACCAATGTGCAGAAGCACGCGCGGGCCGAATTGGTCGCGCTGGCGCGGTCTTTCGACGTGCTGCCGGTCGCGATCGTCCTCGATACGCCCGAAGCTGTGGCGTGGGAACGTACCCAGGGGCGCACCGATCGCGACTTCGGGCGCAATGTGCTGAAGCGGCAGAGTCAGGACCTGCGGTGTTCCCTGCGCGAGCTCGGTCGCGAGGGTTTTCGCAAGGTGCACGTCGTCAGCGATCCGGCCGAAGTGACGATCACCTACGAGAAGGCGTGGAACGACCGGCGTGAGCTCACGGGGCCGTTCGACATCATCGGCGATGTGCACGGCTGCCGGGCCGAATTGGAAACGCTGCTGGGCGAACTCGGATGGACGCTGGTTCGCGACGAAGCCGGGCGTGCTGTCGATGCCACCCACCCGGAGGGACGTCAGGCGGTCTTCGTCGGTGACCTCGTCGACCGCGGGCCCGATTCCCCCGGAGTACTGCGGTTGGCGATGGGGATGACCGCGAGCGGAAACGCGCTGTGCGTGCCGGGCAATCACGAGCAGAAACTGCTGAAGAAATTGCGGGGCAAGAACGTCACGGTGTCCCACGGCCTCGCCGAGACGCTCGAGCAATTGGGCAGCGAGACACCGGAGTTCATCGAGTCCGCGGCGCAGTGGATCCACGACCTCGTGAGCCACCTGCGGTTGGACGGTGGGCGGCTCGTGGTCGCGCACGCCGGACTGAAGCAGGCGTACCACGGTCGTGCGTCCGGGCGGGTTCGCGACTTCTGTCTCTACGGCGAATCCACCGGGGAGACAGACGAATACGGCTTGCCGGTGCGCTATCCGTGGGCGCGGGACTATCGCGGTGCGGCGATGGTCGTCTACGGGCACGTACCGACGCCGAAGGTGGAGTGGATCAACAACACCGTGTGTCTCGACACCGGTGCGGTGTTCGGCGGCGAGCTGACGGCGCTGCGCTACCCCGAGAAGACGTTCGTCGCGGTGCAGGCCGAGCGGATGTACTACGAGCCGATCCGGCCACTCGCCGAGGCCGAATCCGCGCGCGACAACGAGACGCTCGACCTCGCCGATGTCACCGGGCGCAGGCACATCCGCACCGAGCACGGCACGGTGATCGTCGATGCCGAGAACTCGGCGGCCGCGCTGGAGGTGATGAGCCGGTTCGCGATCGATCCTCGGCTGTTGCTGTGGTTGCCGCCGACCATGTCCCCGCCGTCGACGTCGACCGTCGAGGGGTATCTCGAATATCCCACCGAGGCGTTCGCCGACTATCGCGCGGCGGGCGTGGGCAAGGTGGTGTGCGAGGAGAAGCACATGGGGTCGCGGGCCGTGGTACTCGTGTGCCGTGACAAGGCAGCGGCCCGTTTCGGGGTCGGCGACGGATGCTCCGGTGCGATCTACACCCGCACCGGCCGGTCGTTCTTCAACGATCCGGCCCTCACCGAGACGCTCCTGGATCGCGTCCGCGCAGCGGCCGCACCACTTTTCGACGAACTCGACTCGGACTGGCTGCTCCTGGACTGTGAACTGCTGCCCTGGTCCGCCAAGGCCGCGGGGCTGATCCGCACCCAGTACGCGGCCGCAGGCGCCGCCGCACGGTCGGCGCTGCCCGCCGCGGTCGCGGCACTCGACGCCGGACTGGCCCGTGGGCTCGACCTCGGCGAACTGCGTGCCCGCACCGCCGACCGCGCCGAGAACGCGGACAGCTTCACCACCGCCTACCGCCGATACTGCTGGCCGACAACAGGACTCGACGGCGTACAGATCGCCCCGTTCGCCCTCCTTGCCTCCGAAGGCGCCGGCTACGCCGACCGCGACCACGGCTGGCACCTCGACATCAGCGACCGACTCGTTGCGGCCGACCCCGTGACCTTCCGCCCCACCGGCCGCCGAATCGTCGACCTGTCCGACCCTGCCGCCGAAGCCGACGCCACCACCTGGTGGCTCGAGATGACCGCGGCAGGCGGTGAAGGCATGGTCATCAAGCCCTACGCCGGCCTCACCCATCGCAGCAAAGGCAAACTCGTCCAGCCCGGCATCAAATGCCGAGGTCGCGAATACCTCCGCATCATCTACGGCCCCGACTACACCACCCCCGAACACCTCACCCGTCTCCGCGACCGCACCCTCAGCCGCAAACGCACCCTTGCCCTGCGCGAACACACGCTCGGCCTGGCGGCCCTGGACGCCGTCGCCGCGGGCGAACCGCTGTGGCGCGTCCACGAATTGGTCTTCGCCATCCTGGCCATGGAATCCGTGCCGACCGACCCTCGCCTCTGAGCTTTGCGGCGGTCAAATAGTGTCGTCTCCGGTATTCGCACCGTGCGGCTCGCCAGAACTGTTGAGAGAATAGAGAATTGACTCAGCTCGCCCCGTTTCCGTTGCCCTTTCGTGCCGCTCATCTGGTGGCTGTCGCACCGGTCAGGACGGTCCGCGAGCTGGAGATGATGCGATTGAGCGCCGCCGTTCGGGAGAAATCGCAGTGGCATCAGAAGCTGCAGGACGCCGGCATCGTCGCCCGATGGACCCGGGAGGCCTCCGAGACCGGGATGACGGAAGCTCAAATCCGCTATGTGCTCGATGAACTCGCGCATTACGCCGGAATACGCGACGAGGAGACCGGAATCGAGGTGTCCGCTGTCGACGGGGTGTGGCAATCGGACACCCTGATCGACGACGCACTACGGGATCGTCTGCGCGCGGCGGCTCGGGTGATCGAGGATGTTCCAGCGGCAGAACAAGATTGGCATCCCGGCTCGAACGGACAGCTGCGCGATCTCGTCCATCCCTCGCTGTACTGCCTGGTTCGCGGCGTCAGCCGGTCCGATGACGCACCATGGCCCAGCCTGGCGAACAACGATGCCAGGTACGCGTACTCGCCGAAGTTTCAATGGCTGCCCACCGATGTCGATGTCACCGATGCCGGCGACGTCGCCTTCCGTTCCTACGTCAACAACGTCGACCCGGCTCGCCATCACGCACTCGAATCCGTCTTGCCGGAACTGTTCGCCCGCATGCTCCCACTGCTGGCCAATGTGCTGACCGACCTGCGCCGACCACGACCGGTGCGGATCGACGTCAACCCCTTCACCTGGTACGAAGACTCCGAACCCACCGAGCCGGCCGATGAGAGCGACGAAGCCCAGGAAGCCTTCGACGCCGCCTGGGACGAATGGCGGGAAAACCGCCGACCGGCCATCCCCGACGCCCCCACTTTTCAGCCGCCCACACCCGTCGACGACAGCGACCGCGTCGACCTCACCGGGCGCAGGTTGCAGGTCATCGTAAAACTCGCCAACATCTACCTCACCCCCGAGAAGCCGGAATATCCGGGCGGTTCGTGGCACGTCGAAGCAATGCTCAACGAAAGCATCGTCGCCACCGGAATCTACTACTGGGACAACGAGAACATCACCGACAGCCGGCTCGGTTTCCGCGCGGCGATCGACGACCCGGAATACGACCAGAACGACGAAACCGGGATGCGCGAGGTCTTCGGTCTCGCCGACGAGGACGCGCTCAACCAAGACCTGGGCGGCGGCCAGAGCGCCTACACCTGGGTCGTCACCGCCTCGCTGCTGACCATGACGGCCTCCACGCCGCTCTGGGGCAAGCTCG
Organism: Nocardia sp. NPDC060220; assembly: GCF_042727815.1. Classification (NCBI taxonomy): domain Bacteria; kingdom Bacillati; phylum Actinomycetota; class Actinomycetes; order Mycobacteriales; family Nocardiaceae; genus Nocardia; species Nocardia sp. NPDC060220. The sequence continues at coordinate 101 of NZ_JBHWZY010000359.1, read as the reverse complement.
CGGACCTCTACAACAAGAAGGTCCTGGTCCAGATAGCCCTGGTCGTCTTCGTCATCGGCTCCGTGGTGGCCGGTCTGGCGCAGAACCCCGCGATGCTGATC
>NZ_JBHWZY010000358.1:0-6587 GCF_042727815.1 Nocardia sp. NPDC060220 | reverse complement strand
CGATCCCGAACCACTGCTGGCCCAGTCACGCTTCTTCCTCGGTAAAGTGCTGGGCTCCAGAACTTTTCGCAATCCGAGGCGGACCAGGCAGCATCTGATCAACCGCCTGGCGATCACCGCCGCGCTCGAGAACTTCACCGCTTTCCTGGGGCATTTCGTATTGAACTGCACCTGGGACGAGTACCGCGCCGATCCGAACATGGTCGCGTTGTTCCGCTGGCACGGCGCCGAGGAGATGGAACACCGCAACGTGGCCCACGACCTGGCCGAGTACTTCGACAATCGGTACTACCGTCGGCTGCGCACCATGCTCCTGGTCTTTCCGCTGACCATTTGGATTTCGAGTCGGTTCATCTGGTACCTGGTCAAGAACGATCCCGCCGCGCCCACCTCGCGACTGCGGGTGTTCCTCGACGTACTGCGAGGCGGGCGGCTCGGGCTGCTCCCGACGTTGACCACCGTCCTGAGCTCTGTCCTCGACTACCTCAAGCCCCGGTACCAGCCCGACGACACCGGCTCGATGGCCCAGGCGCTGTCCTATCTCGCCACCATCGAGACCCGCCCCTCGCAGGCGCAGGGGTGATCATGTCCGACCGACCTCGCCTGTGCGATGTGCCCGCCCATGCCCACGGCCGGTTCCGGCGCGATCCGCTGATGGCGCTCGTCGCGATGGGTGTCGACATGCTGAGCTGGATCGATGGCTTCGCCGAACCACCGGAAACCGGACTCGGCCGACCACAGCAGTACTTCGACGTCGTTGTCACCGAGCGCCACCTGGTCGCCCAGGACGAGAACGTCGTCGCGGTTACCTTCGAGCTCCCCGACGGCGGGCAGTTGCCGAACTGGCGCCCCGGAGCGCATCTCGACATCGAGTTGCCCTCGGGCGCGCTGCGTCAGTACTCCCTGTGCGGGGATCCCGCCGACCGCACCCGGTACCGCATCGCGGTGCGCTTCATCCCGGACGGCCGTGGCGGATCCGCCGAAGTCCACCAGGGGCTGCCGGTGGGTTCGCAGCTGCGGATCGGTCTGCCGCGCAACGCTTTTCCGCTCGCAATCGGCGGCTACAACCAGCGCACCAGCGCGATCCGCCTGATCGCGGGCGGTATCGGCATCACCCCGATCCTGCCGATGATCGCGCTGCTCGAGCAGACCGGGATGCCGTGGACGATGATCTACTGCGGGCGCACTGCCGATTCGATGGCGTTCCTGCCCGAACTCGAAGTCTATGGGGACAAGATCACCGTCCACTGCGACGCGGAGTCCGGGTTCGCGACACCCGCGCAACTGATGGGCGACCTGTCCGGCACACTCGCGGTCTACTCCTGTGGCCCGCCGCCGATGGTCGACGCGCTGCGTGCCGCCCTGGCCGACCGGCCCGATGTCGAATTCCACTACGAGCGGTTCTCGGCGGCGCCGGTCGTCGACGGCCGAGAGTTCGACATCCAGCTGGCGATCACCGGTGAAACCCTGACTGTCGGTGCCGAACAGACCGCGCTGGACGCGATTCTGTCCGTGCGACCGGACGCCACCTACTCGTGTCAGCAGGGATTCTGTCGCTCGTGCGCGGTGCGCGTACTCGACGGCACACCCGAGCATCGGTCGACCGCCCTGAGTCCTCAGGAACTGGACGCGGGATACTTTCTCCCATGTGTGTCACGTGCCAAGGGAACTCTGACCGTCGAGCTGTAGGCCGGCGATGACGCGGCCGACCTCCGCGGCGAGCCCGGGACGCAAACCGCGGCAGAACGAGAACGGCATCGCGACCCACCAGCGCATCGTCGAAGCGGCCCTCGACGTGCTCGCCACCCGTGGCTGGCGCAATGCCAGCGTCGCCGAGGTCGCCGAACGCGCCGGGGTGACCCGTGGCGCGGTGCAGCACCACTTCAAGGACCGCGACGGGCTGTTCACCGCCTCGGTGCGCCACATCATGGACACCCGGATCCGTGACATCGAGGAGTACCAGCACACCGTCACACCCGGCCCCACCGGCACCCGTGACATCGTCCACAAGATCGTCGACCTGCATCAGGGGCCGACATTCAAGGCCGCGTTGCAGCTGTGCATCGCGGCCTCCGACGACCCGGTGCTGGCGCCGCGAGTAGCAGCCATGGAGCTCGAGGTCGGGGCACGGGGCTTCTGGGCCCTGATCGAGATGCTGGGCTTGGACGGCAACAACCCCACCGTGCGCACCACGGTGCAGGCCTTCCTCGACAGCGCTCGTGGCCTCGGTCTGGCAGGCATGCTCAACGACGACTCCCGCCGTCGCGGCAATGTCGCCGACCGGTGGGCCCAGATGCTCGACGAACTTCGCTAGCCCGCGCCCACTCGGCCGACATGCCGAGACCGCCCTGCGCCGGTACGGAAGATCCGCCCGCGGTCAGCGCTCGAACTGCGCGCGTTTGTGATCGCCGAAGGGTTCGTCGCGTTCACGGACCGCTTCGCGGAACCCGACAGTGGCGGCGCGAGTCTGGAACGCGTAGCCCTCCTTGGTGTGTCGCGAGACGCCGTCGAACACGGTGCTGATCATGGAAGAGTTGGCCACCCCTTGCGCGTTGAGCGCCGAATTGAGGGCCAATTTGGCCATCATGAGCTGATTGACCGGCATCCGGGCGATGCGTTCGACCAGCGCCTCGGTCCGCTCGTCGAGCTCGTCGGCGGGCCAGGATTCGACCGCGAGACCCCACTCGGCGGCTTGCTTACCACTGAGGCAATCGCCGGTGAAGAGCAGGCGTTTGGCTCGTTGATCACCCAGGCGATGCGCCCACATGCCCGCCGCCGGGATACCCCAGACGCGGGTGGGCGGGTAGCCGATCTTGGTGTCGTCGGCACAGATGATCTGGTCGGCGTAGAGCGCGATGTCGGTGCCCCCGGCGATCGCGAAGCCATGCAGTTTGGCGACGGTCGGCTTGTCGGCGTGCAGCAGACTGGCGAACCCCTTGTTGAACCGGCTCATCGACGCGTAGTCGATCATCGGGTCCCAGACGCCGTGTGGGTTGTGGTTGACGGCGTTGACGACCGGGTCCAGCACGGTACCTGTCACTTCGTCCGGGCCGCGTGCACCGGCGAAGCTCTGCTCGGCGAACAGGTCGAGGTCGTAGCCGCCGCAGAAGCCCTTGCCTCGCCCGGAGACCAGGATGACGTGCACGCGCGGGTCGAGATCGGCGCGTTCGACCGCGTGCGCGAGATCGCGCGGGGTGTGCGGCGTGATCGCGTTGCCCTTGTCGGGGCGGTTGAAGGTGATGCGGGCGATGCGGCCGTCACGTTCGTAGGTGAGCGTGCGGTACTCGTGCTCGAAATCCGGTTCCGGACGATGCTGCCACGGCGAATCGGGGCCTTCGGTCCAGTTCTCGTACCAGGCCGCGGGCCGGTCGCCGGAATCGGTGTTGGGGTAGGACACAGGGAGGTTCCTTCGGCTCAGGAGATCTTCGGCGTCGATCGTTCGAGGATTGCGGCGGCGTCGACACCGAGCGGGAGGGTGCCGAAGACGTCGCCGCGGTCACCGGCGAGTCGGGTCCGCAGGTATGCGTCGGTGACGGCGGTGTTTCCGTAGCGGACGAGCAGCGAGCCCTGCAGCACCTGGGCCATCTGCCCGACGACCCGGCGGGCCCGGTACTGCATCGTCTCGAAGTCGGAGAATTCCGTCTCGAGGCGGCGGATGGCGGCGTCGAGTTCGGCCGAGGCACCGGCCGTCGTCTTCACCTCGTCCAAGAACACGCCGAGGGTTTCGGGCTGTTTTGCCATGGCGCGCAAGCTGTCCAGTGCCGCGACATTGCCCGAGCCCTCCCACACCGACATCAGCGGTGCCTCCCGGTACAGCCGTGGCATTCGCGATTCCTCGACATAACCGTTGCCTCCCAGGCATTCCAGTGCCTCGGCGGCGTGGATCGGGCCGCGCTTGCAGACGTGGTATTTCGTCACCGCCAAGGCGATCCGGCGCAGTGTCGCCGCCCGCTCGTCACCGGCCACCGCGTGGTCAGTGAGCTCGGCCAACCACAGACCCGCCAGAGTCGCGGCTTCGGCTTCCACCGCCAGATCGGTGAGCACATTGCGCATCAACGGCTGGTCGATGAGCGTCGCGCCGAAAGCACTGCGATGCACCGCGTGATGGGCCGCATTGCTGACCCCGACCCGCATCCCGGCCGCGCTGCCCAGAATGCAATCCAGGCGGGTGAAATTCACCATCTCCACGATCGTGGGCACACCACGGCCCTCGACGCCGACCAGCCAGCCGACCGTGTTGTCGTACTCGACTTCGCTACTGGCATTGGAGTGGTTGCCCAGCTTGTCTTTCAACCGCTGCAGGTGGAACGGATTGCGGGTGCCGTCCGGTAGCACTCGCGGAACGAAGAAGCAGGACAACCCGGCGGGCGCCTGCGCCAGCACCAGGAAGAGGTCCGACATCGGCGCGGAGGTGAACCACTTGTGTCCGGTGATCCGGTAGGAGCCGTCGAGCTGGGGCACTGCCGTGGTGGTGTTCGCGCGTACGTCGGACCCACCCTGCTTCTCGGTCATCGACATTCCCGCCGTGAGGCCGAGTTTGGCGGTGGGCACCCGCAGTTCGGGGTCGTAGACCGAGCTGGTGAGCAGCGGCTCGTAGACCGCGGCGAGCTCCGGATTCGCCCGTAGCGCGGGCACCACCGCGTAGGTCATCGATATCGGACAACCGTGCCCGGCGTCCACCTGGGCCCAGATGCTCAGTTTGGCCGCGCGCACCAGGTGCGGGGCCGGGCGATCGTCAGCCCAGGGCACGCCGTGCAGACCGAAGCCGACGGCATGGCTCATCAATTGGTGGTAGCTCGGGTCGTAGACGATCTCGTCGACTCGGTGCCCGTACCGATCGTGGGTCTTCAGGACCGGAGGGTGCGCTTCCGCGAGATCGCCCAGCTCCAGCGCTCGTGTACTGCCGGCCAGTCTTCCGACCTCGTGCACCTCGTCGATCGCGTGAACAGCACCGGCGCGCTGCAGCGCTTCCAGCACCACCGGATAGTCCGCCGCGTCGTAGTCGGCCAACGGTGTTACCTGATTCGTCACCTCATGGGTTGCCATGCCGTTCCTTCCCACGGTCCGCGCCCGGTCGACCCGACTCGTATTGCAAGTCTGCATCGCATGATGAGAATTTGCAATGCCCTCTTCGGCGGGCTGGATACCATCGACCAATGGTTCAGAACTCGCTGCCGTTCCGGCGCCTGACGGCTCGATCAGCCATCTTGAGCGTGTTGCTGGGCGCACATCCGGCCCAGGCGCCCGCGGCGGCGATCGTGCACCTGGCGACCGAACTAGGACTGCAGGAATCGACGGTGCGAGCAGCGCTGACCCGCATGGTGTCGGCCGGGGACCTCGAACGCGACGACGCGACCTACCGGCTCACCCCGCGACTGCTGAGCCGGCAAAAACTGCAGGACATCGCCATCGACCCGATACTGCGGCCCTTCGACGGCGACTGGCGACTGGCCGTTGTCACTACTGGCGCCGACGCGGCAGCCGACCGCATACTCCTACGAGAATCACTGCAGGCCAACAAATTCGGCGAGATTCGCGAGGGCGTGTGGGGACGCCCGGACAACTTGATGAGCCCGCGCATCGCGGCCGCACACCGACTGACCTACATAACCGGTCGACCCGACGACCCCGACGAACTCGCCGCACGACTGTTCCGTCCTACTGAATGGGCGGACATCGCGACGAGGCTACTGGCCGCCCTCGACAGCGCCGCCGCGATGCGGGATCGCCTCGAGGTGGCAGCCGGCGTCGTGCGCCACATCCTGCACGACCCGATCCTGCCCGCGAATTTTCTGCCGCAACCATGGCCGGGTGCCGACCTCCGCAGCGCCTATCGCGATTTTCGCGCGGAATTCACCGCTTTCGCCAGCGCTTACGTCCAGTGACGCCGAGACCCAGCCAATCCCGGCACACCCGTTCATCGTCACGTTCCGCCAGAGTCGAAGCCGACTCGATCACGCCCCAGCCTTCGTCGGTATGCCACTCGAGGGACCCGCCCCTCGAGGTGAGCAGGGAAGTGGACTGGTAATCGAGCAGTCGCGTGTCGCACGCTCGCACCATCGCTGAGACTCCAGGAGGTGCGCGATGGTTCGCAGAGGTGAACACGCAGTGGTACTCGGCGCGAGCATGGCAGGTCTGCTCGCCGCCCGAGTGCTGTCCGATTCCTATGACCGGGTCACCGTGGTGGAACGAGACCGTCTCGACGGTCAGTACGCCCCGCGTCGTGGGGTACCGCAGGGCAAGCACGTGCACGCGTTGCTGCCCAGCGGATCCCAGGCGCTCGAGCGGCTGTTTCCCGGCCTGCTCGACGAGCTCGTCCGCGCCGGCACGAAGGTGATCGAGGACTACACCGACTTCTATTTCTCGATCGGGGGCAACCGGCTCTCGGCCGCCGTCCAACCGGATGTCACGACCTATCTGCCGACCAGGCCGCATCTGGAAGGTCGTGTGCGGGACCGTGTTCGGGTGTTGCCGAACCTGCGGTTCGCCGACGGCAACGATGTGGTCGGCCTGGTCGCGGATGAGGCCGCGGTCACCGGTGTCAGGATCATCTCCCGCACGGCAGGCAGTGCCGAGGAAGTACTCGC
>NZ_JBHWZY010000357.1:0-6602 GCF_042727815.1 Nocardia sp. NPDC060220 | reverse complement strand
CTGCAACGTGCCGTCCTCACCGAAGGGCCCGTGCAGGATCGGGAACACGACGTCGACATTGCCGAGGACGTCGCTCGAGTCGAGGGCGACCAGCGCACCGGAGCGGCCGGGGTCAGCGGCGAGGGTGAGGGCGGTTCCCGACGCGTCGACCTGCGGTTGGACGCCGTGGCTCAGCGCCAGCTCGCCGATCCCGTCGGCCAGTACCCAGCCGCCGGTCGGGGTGATGCCGATCGGCACCACCTCGTAGCGGGTGGGATCGAGGTTGCGCAGCACACTGCTCGCCGACACACACGAGACGGCGTGCTCGCTGCTGCGCCCGCCGAACACCACAGCCACCCTGATCCGTTCCGTCATGAACGTCACCGTAGTAGGTTCTCGCCGCCGTGGCGCTATCGCCCTTATTCGGGCTTGATCCGCCTGCCGAGCAGGCTGCCGACCGCCTCGCTCACCGATAGCCCCTCATGACACACCCTGTGCACCGCGTCGGTGAGCGGCATCTCCACCCCGTGCTCGGCGGCCAGGGCCCGCACCGATGTGCACGACTTCACACCTTCGGCCACCTGCCCATTGGTCGCTTCCTGCGCGGCGCTCATCGTGCCGCCCGCACCGAGCGCGTACCCGAAGGACCGGTTGCGCGACAGCGGCGAGGTACAGGTAGCCACCAGATCGCCGACACCCGCCAGCCCGGCCAGCGTCACCGGCTGCGCGCCCAGCGCCACCCCGAGCCGGATCACCTCGGCGAGCCCGCGCGTGATCAGGCTGGCCGCCGTGTTGTCGCCCAATCCCATTCCCGAAGCGATGCCGCAAGCGAGCGCGATGACGTTCTTGCACGCGCCACCGATCTCGCAGCCGATCACATCGGTATTGGTGTACGGCCGGAAGTACCCGGTGGCACACGCGCGCTGCGCGACCCCGGCCCGCTCGGTGTCGGTGCAGGCGATCACCGTCGCCGCGGGCTGCCGTTCGACGATCTCGTGCGCCAGATTCGGGCCCGACAACACCGCGATGCGTCCCGGCTCGGCCCCGGTGACCTCCGCGATCACCTGACTCATCCGCAGCAGCGTGCCGGTCTCGATCCCCTTGGCCAGACTCAACAGCGTGGCGTCGGACCCGATATCGCCCTTCCACAGATCCAGATTCGCCCGCAACGATTGCGACGGCACCGCCAGCACCACCAGATCCGCCCCGTCCAGCGCGACCCGATGGTCATCGGTGCCCCGCACCGGTGGCAACTGCACGCCGGGCAGGTAGAACGGATTGCGGTGCTCGGTATCGAGCGCCTGCGCCACCTCGGGCCGCCTGGCCCAGATCGTCACGTCGGTCCCCGCCTCGGCCAACACCTTCGCGAACGCCGTACCCCACGACCCCGCACCCATAACCGCCGCCCTCGTCATCAGCCCAATATGCCATGCAAGGATCGGAACCATGCACACCGTGCACGCCGTGATGGCGGTCAAACACATCGGCCGGGCCAAGAGCAGGCTGGCGAACGTGCTGAGCACCGAGCAGCGGGCCCAGCTCGTGCTCGCCATGTTCACCGACACCGCCGTTGCCGCCACCGCGGTGCCCGAGCTGTTGTCGCTGACCGTGGTCACGCCAGATCCGCTGGTCGCCGCCCGCGCGCGCGAGCTCGGCGCGCACGTGCTCGATGAGCCACCGGCCGGTGCCGACCCGCTCAACACCGCGCTCGCCGCCGGCGCCGCCCACGTGCGCGATCGCCACGGACCCACCGCGCTGCTCGCGCTGCAGGCCGACCTGCCCGCTCTACGCCCGTCCGAACTGGCCGACGTGCTCACCGTCGCCGTCAGCGCGCGATCGGTGGTGATCGATCACACCGGGACCGGCACCGCCGCATTGCTGATCCGCGACACCACCGCGCCGCTGTCGCCCCGCTTCGGCGCCGATTCCGCGCACGCACACCGCGACGACGGCGCCGTGCCGCTGCTCGGGCACTGGCCGGGCCTGCGCTGCGATGTCGACACCCCCGAGGATCTCGATCTCGTCCGCACGCTCGGCGTCGGCGAATTCACCACCTCGACCCTGCGCGAATTCGGATTCTCATCGCACAGAAGTGATCCCGTTCGCACTGTGTGCTAGCTGATCGCCACAATCGGACCGGTCGGAACGAATCGTGCAATGTCGTGATGCGCGGCGCCCGTTCCTCGAGGGATGATTGATCTCGTGAGCGATACGGAAACCATCAAGCAGCTGCCCCCGATTTCCCCGCCACCTGCGGCCGCCCTCGCCTCGGGCGGTGACGCGAGCACGCAGCGGTTGCCCAGAGATCGCTACCTCAACCGCGAGTTGAGCTGGCTCGACTTCAATGCCCGTGTCCTGGCCCTGGCCGAGGACGCCTCGTTGCCGTTGCTGGAGCGAGCCAAATTCCTCGCGATCTTCGCGTCGAACCTCGACGAGTTCTACATGGTGCGCGTGGCCGGCTTGAAACGCCGTGCCGAGACCGGCCTGTCGGTGCGCTCGGCCGATGGTCGCTCACCGTCGGAACAGCTGGAGATGATCACCGCCCGCGCCCAGGAGCTCGCCGAGCGGCACGCGAAGGTCTTCATCGACGCGGTGAACCCGGCGCTGGCCGTCGAGGGCATCGACATCATCGGCTGGAGCGACCTCGACGACGATGAGCGCCAACGCCTGTCGAACTACTTCACCGACCAGGTGTTCCCGGTTCTCACACCGCTCGCCGTCGACCCGGCGCACCCGTTTCCCTACATCTCCGGCCTGAGCCTGAATCTGGCCGTGACCGTGCGTGATACCGGCACCGGCGGTGAGCACTTCGCCCGCGTGAAGGTGCCCGACAACGTCGACCGTTTCGTGCGCGTACGCCGCACCGGCGCGCCGTCGGCGATCGCGGCGTTCCTGCCGATGGAAGACCTCATCGCCGCCCACCTCGACCTGTTGTTCCCCGGTCTGACCGTGGTGGAGACGCATTCGTTCCGGATCACCCGCAACGCCGATTTCGAGGTCGACGAGGACCGCGACGAAGACCTGCTGCAGGCGATGGAGCGCGAACTCGCCCGCCGCCGCTTCGGCAAGCCGGTGCGCCTCGAGGTCTCCGACGACATGACCGAGCACATGCTGGAGCTGCTGTTACGTGAGCTCGAGGTCGACCCCGCCGATGTGATCCAGGTGCCCGGCCTGCTCGACCTGTCCTGCCTGTGGCAGGTCTACGGTGTCGACCGCCCCGAGCTGAAAGACGCGCCGTATGTTCCGGCCACTCCGGCGGCCTTCGGCGAGCGCGAGACCCCACGTAACGTCTTCGCCGCGCTACGCGAGGGCGACGTGCTGGTGCACCACCCCTACGACTCCTTCTCCACCAGCGTGCAGCGCTTCATCGAACAGGCCGCGGCCGACCCGCAGGTACTGGCGATCAAGCAGACGCTCTACCGCACCTCCGGTGATTCCCCCATCATCAATTCGCTGATCGAGGCCGCCGAGGCGGGCAAGCAGGTCGTCGCGCTGGTCGAGATCAAGGCCCGCTTCGACGAGCAGGCCAACATCAAATGGGCACGCGAGCTGGAACAGGCGGGCGTGCACGTGGTCTACGGCCTGGTCGGTCTGAAGACCCACTGCAAGACCTGCCTGGTGGTGCGTCGCGAGGGTTCCACGATCCGGCGCTACTGCCACATCGGCACCGGCAACTACAACCCGAAGACCGCCCGCCTGTACGAAGACGTCGGGCTGTTCACCGCCGCACCGGAGATCGGCGCCGATCTCACCGACCTGTTCAATTCGCTGACCGGCTACTCCCGCAAGGAGGACTACCGCAATCTGATGGTCGCGCCGCTGGGCGTGCGCGCGGGCATCATCGAGCGGATCGATCGCGAGATCGAACTGGCCGGACAGGGCGCGGCCGCCCGGATCCGGATCAAGGCCAACGCGATCGTCGACGAGCAGATCATCGACGCGCTCTACCGGGCCTCCCAGGCGGGTGTGCCGGTGCAGATCGTGGTGCGCGGCATCTGCGGCCTGCGCGCGGGTGTGCCCGGTCTGAGCGAGAACATCGAGGTGCGGTCGATCCTCGGCCGGTTCCTGGAACATTCCCGGGTCATGGAATTCGGCGCGCAGGAGCAGACCTGGATCGGCAGCGCCGACATGATGCACCGCAATCTCGACCGCCGCGTCGAAGTGATGGTGCAGGTGAAGGATCCCAAACTCGTCGATCAGCTCGCGCAGGTGTTCGATTCCGCGCTCGATCCGGCGACCCGCTGCTGGATCCTGCTGCCGGACGGCACCTGGCAGGCCAGTCCCACCGATGTCGAGGCCGACCAGGTGCGTGATCACCAGGCCTTCCTCATGCGCCGGCGTCGTCCCGATCAGCCGTGAGCGCACAGAGCAAGGATGCGTCGTTGCGTGACCCCCGCGTACGGCCCAATATCCATGCCGCGGGGGCGGTCCTGTGGCGTGCGGGCGCGCTCGGCCCGGAGATCGGCGTGATCCACCGGCCGAAATACGGCGACTGGTCGCTGCCGAAGGGCAAGCTCGATCCCGGCGAGACCCCGGTGGTCGCGGCCGTGCGCGAGGTGGGCGAGGAAACCGGCCTCGCTGCCACGCTGGGGCGCTATCTCGGCCACGTCACCTATCCGATCCCGGGCCACCGTCAGCTCAAGCGGGTCGACTACTGGGCTGCCGAGGCGGCCGACGGCGACTTCGCCGTCAACGACGAAGTCGACCAGCTGCGGTGGTTCCCGTTGGCCCGGGTGATGGACCAATTGTCGTATCCGATGGATCGCCAGATCGTGCGGATCTTCGCGCGGCTGCCCGCCCGCACCAACACGGTGCTGCTGGTGCGCCACGCCAAGGCGGGCAAGCGCAACCGCTTCGACGGACCCGACGAGTTACGGCCGCTCGAGGCCGCCGGGGAACAGCAGGCGAAGGCATTGACGCCGAATCTGTTGGCGTTCGGCGCATCCGAGATCTATTCCGCCGATCCCCTGCGCTGCATCCAAACCGTGACCCCGTTGGCGGAACAGCTCAACGCCGAAATCAATTGCGAGCCAATGTTTTCCGAGCAAGGTTACGATTCAGCGAAAAGCACGGCACGGCAACGATTTCTGTCGTTGGTAACAGATCGGGGGGTGCCGGTCGTGTGTAGTCAGGGCGGGGTGATTCCCGATCTCACCCAGTGGCTGGCCGAGCAGGGCGGGCTCACGCTGCCCTCGGCGCGCAATCGCAAGGGCAGCGTCTGGGCATTGTCGTTCGTCGCGGACCGATTGGTCGCGGCGGACCATATGGACCGTTCGTTGTCGGCGGCAATCGTCACCACCTGAGTCACCCGGACCGGCTCGGAAACAGCCGAAACGGCCCCGGGATTCCCGGGGCCGTTCTCGGTCCAGTGGTGGGTGATGCGGCCTACGTGCACATTCCCCGACCTGATCCCGCTGCGGCAGGATCAACGAGCACGACGGGCGGCAGTCTTCTTAGCAGCAGTCTTCTTGGCGGCAGGAGCCTTCTTCGCAGCGGTGGTCTTCTTGGCGGCCGTGGTCTTGGCCGCCGTCACCTTCTTGGCGGGCGCCTTCTTGGCCGCCGTCACTTTCTTTGCCGCCGTGGTCTTCTTGGCGGCAGGTGCCTTGGTGGCGGCCTTACGGGCCGTGGTCTTGGCCGGACCCTTGGACGGCGTGGCCTTCTTGGCCGCGGTCTTCTTCGCCGCGGTCTTCTTGGCTGCCGCCTTCTTCGCCGCCACCGGGGCATTCACGCCCCGCTTGACGGCAGGCCCGGACGAGGCCAGCTTCTGCTTACCCGCGATGACTGCCTTGAACTGCGCGCCCGGCCGGAAGGCAGGCACCGAAGTAGCCTTCACCTTCACGGTTTCACCGGTACGCGGGTTACGGGCAACCCGGGGAGCACGCTTGCGCTGTTCGAACACACCGAATCCGGTGATGGTGACGCTCTGACCCTTGTGCACGGCACGGACGATGGTGTCGACAACATTCTCGACAGCCGCGGTAGCCGTCCGCCTGTCCGTACCCAACTTTTCGGTCAGAACGTCGATCAGTTCCGCCTTGTTCATTGAATCCTCCGCAGACTAATGGCCCGTCGTCGGACCGACTAGGTACCACGGTAAACCCAGTTTGAGCAAGAGTCTATGTGCCACGCCAAAATTCATGTGGTTTAGCACACGTCCAGCTACCGCCGCCCAGGATGCGCCCCTAAGCGCCCCAGCTGATTACGCCCGTGAAATAGGCTCCGGCAGCGTCACGGGTTTCCATGACGGCCTTCCCTTTTCGAACTCGCTGATCTCGTCGGCGCGGCGCAGCGTGAGGCCGACATCGTCCAAACCCTCCAGCAGACGCCACCGGGTGTAGTCGTCAATATCGAACGGCAACACGACGGTTCCCGCTGTGACGGTGCGCGCGGACAGGTCGACAACCAATTCGATGCCGGGCTGTTCCTCGATCAGCTTCCAGAGCATTTCGACATCGTTCTGTGACATCTGCGCGGCCAACAGCCCGCCCTTGCCCGCATTTCCACGGAAGATGTCCGCGAAACGCGACGAGATGACCACCCGAAAGCCGTAGTCCGACAGCGCCCACACAGCGTGCTCACGCGAAGAACCGGTACCGAAATCCGGGCCCGCCACCAGCACGCTG
>NZ_JBHWZY010000356.1:0-6640 GCF_042727815.1 Nocardia sp. NPDC060220 | reverse complement strand
AAGGGCGGCGTCGCGCCCGAGCAGGTCGACTACGTGATCCTCGGCCAGGTGCTGCAGGCCGGTGCGATCCTGATGAACGCACCGGGCTACTCCTACGGCGTGCTGCTCTGCACGATTCTCGGCTGCTGGGTGATGCGAAAGGCCAAGCAGCGCTTCCCGAATATCGGCACCGGTGCACTGATCGGTGTGCTGCTCGTCTGGACATTCTTCTTCGATCTCGTCATCGAAGGTCTGTTCCTGATGCCGATGGGCCTTTTCACCTACCCCGGCGCACTCCAGGCATGGTCGATCAATGCCGGCACCTATTACCAGTGGCCGCTGTACGAGGGGCTCATGTGGGGCGGCGTTCAGGCCGGCCTCTGCTCGCTGCGCTATTTCACCGACGACCGCGGCCGGACCATCGTCGAGCGCGGCCTGGACCAGATCCAGGGCGGATTCGTCAAACAACAGTTCACGCGTTTTCTGGCGATCTTCGCGGCGGTCAGCACCTTCTTCTTCGTGGGCTACAACCTGCCCGCGCAGTTCTTCGCCCTGCACACCGATCCCTGGCCCGAGGACATCCAGAAGCGCTCGTACTTCAACATGGGTATCTGCGGTGAAGGCACCGACCGGCTCTGCCCGCATCCCGATCTGCCGGTCCCTTTCCGCAACAGCGGCTACATAGATTCGACCGGGAAACTCATCCTGCCGGACGGTGCGGAATTGCCGAAGATCATTCCCTTCGCCGACACCGACAAAGGAAACTGACATGACCAATCGATCCAGCGCTGTACTCGATGTTCCGCGTGCACCGTTCTATCGGGCGGTCGGCGACGAGGTCGAGGTCTTCCGGGCGGCGGCCGTAGGCGGCCTCCCGCTTCTCCTCAAGGGCCCCACGGGCTGCGGAAAAACCCGCTTCGTGGAAACCATGGCCGCCGAACTCGGCCGCGAACTGATCACCGTCGCCGGACACGAGGACATGACCTCGGCGGATCTGGTCGGACGTTTCCTGCTCAAGGGCGGCGAAACGGTCTGGGTGGACGGGCCGTTGACGCGGGCGGTGCGTGCGGGCGCCATCTTCTATCTGGACGAGGTCGTGGAGGCGCGCCAGGACACCACCGTGGTGATCCACCCGCTCGCCGATCACCGCCGCGAACTTCCGGTCGACCGACTCGGCGTGACCTTGCCCGCGGCGCCCGGGTTTCAGCTGGTGATCTCCTACAACCCCGGCTATCAGAGCGTGCTGAAGAACCTCAAGGAGTCGACTCGGCAGCGCTTCGTCGCGATCGAACTCGGCTTCCCGCCCCCCGAGATCGAGCGCGAGGTGATCGCCCACGAAGCCGGGGTCGACGCCGAGACCGCGCGGTCATTGGTCGCGGTCGGCAGCGCCATCCGCAACCTGGACAACTCGCCGTTGCGCGAGGTGTCCTCCACCCGAATGCTGATCCTCGCCGGCGGCCTCGTCGCGGGCGGATTGGCCCTGCGTACCGCCGTGCAATCGGCTGTGGTGCAGGCGCTCTCGGATGACGCGGATATCGTCGCCGCCCTCGGCGAACTCGTCGACGCCGTCCTCCCACGGCCATGATCGACAACGATCCGAACGGGCCGGAGCGGTTCAGGCTCCTGGCCACCTATCTCGCCGGCAGGTCTGTGGGTATCGCAGAGCTGCCGGCGGGCGGGATCCCGTACACGAACGGCCATATCGTGTTCGTGTCGGGAGGTGCGACCGATGCCGAGCAGCGCCGCGAAATGCTCGTGCAGAGCGCACTGCTCGGCGCCGGGAGCCTGGATCCGGCATTGGTGCGGTCATTGCGCGGGCGTCCGACGGCGGCTCGTCGCTATCTGGCTCTCGAAGGCCATCGTGTCCTCACCGAACTCGCCCAACGGCTTCCGCTCGTCACCGAGGTCGGGCTCCGCGGCACCCCCGCTACCACGACTGCCGCGGATTCGCTCGCGGCAGCCAAGGGGAAAACACCGGTCGAGGAGCCGCCCGCCTGGTTCGGCACCCTCAAACCCTCTCAGTTGGTGGCTTCGGATGTGGGCCCGGGCGGGCGAGCAAGCGAGCGCGAACTGCGCCTGGAGTTCGACCTCAGCGAAATCCCCGAGGCCGACGACGAGATCGAGGACAGCGTCGAGAAGTCCGACGAGAGCAAGATTCTGAAACTTTTCGAGAATCCCCTCTTCAGCGGCAAATCGGCGATGGAATTCCTTCGCAAGGCCATGGGTAGTTCGCGTTCCGACGGTGACTCGCCCGGCGGCACCGAGGCACCGGTCAGCGCGGTACGGCGGGCGCGGATGGTCGGGCCCGACGCCCGGCCGCTGCCCACCCGGATCAGGTTCACCGACGCCGACAAGCCGGGCGCCGCCGCCGGAATCGGCGGCGCGCTCCATCCCGAGTGGGACGTGTTCAACGACCGATACAAACCGGATTGGTGCCGGGTCGTCGATTTCCCGCTGACCGCTCCCACCGATATCGCGGCAGCGCGCGTACCGGAAGACGATGTGCTGCGGCGGCGGCTGGCTCGGGTCGGGCTCGGTCCGAAGGTGCTGCGCGGGCGAGCCGATGGCGACGATCTCGACATCGAGGCACTCATCGACCTGTTCGTCGATCTGCGTTCGGGCTACTCGCGGCCGGAGAACGTGTACCTCGAACACCGCAGGCTCGAACGCAATCTCGGCGTCATGATCCTGCTCGACGCCTCCGGCTCGTCCACCGACGCCGATCTCGAAGGCCTGTCCGTGCACGAGCACCAGCGGCGCGCGGCCGCCACCCTGGCCGTGACGCTCGAAGAACTCGGTGACCGCGTCGCGGTGTACGCCTTCCGCTCCGAGGGTCGCCACGCGGTGTACCTCCCGGCGATCAAGACCTTCGACCAGCGCTTCGGCGCTGTCGGTCGAGCCAGACTCAATCAGCTCGCGCCCTCGAACTACACCCGGCTCGGGGCAGGGATCCGGGGCGCGGGCGAGATTCTGAAAAACGAAGCGGGAACACAGAATCGGCTGTTGGTGGTGCTGTCGGACGGCTGCCCCTACGACGACGGCTACGAGGGCCGCTACGCCGAGGCCGACGCCGCGAAGGCGCTCGAGGAACTGCGCACCGAAGGCGTGGCCTGCCTGTGCCTGTCCATCGGCGCCACCACGCCCGCCGACGCCCTCGAACGCGTCTTCGGCTCCGTCGGTCATGCCGGCGCGGCCACCCTGAGCGAACTGAGCCCGCGCATGGACGAACTGTTCCTGGCCTCCCTTCGCGAACTCGCCGCGCCCACACCGGGCTGACGCGACGTCGACATCGGAAAGAGAGCTCGCAGTGGAACCCAGCGCATCAGCGGTCACCGAGATCAAAGATTGGTCGAAGCAATACAGCCGGCGACACCCTGTCGCCTCGCTACAGACCGTCGGACGGCAGGTCGAACTCGGCCGGGACGCCTTTCGGTACCTGGTCACCGACATTGCGGGGCGGCGCTTTCCCTTCGACGAATTCGTCGGGCAGGCGATGTTCATGGTGAAGACCTCGCTGCTGCCGACGGTGGCGGTGGCCGTGCCGATCAGCGCGACCCTGTCCATTCAATTCGGTTTGCTGGCAGGACAGGTCGGGGCGACCGCACTGGCGGGCGCCGCGAGTGGCCTGGCCGTGATCCGCCAGTCGGCGCCGCTGGTCACCGCGATTCTGCTGGCGGCGGCGGTGGGTTCGGCGCTGTGCGCCGATCTCGGGTCACGCAAGATCCGCGAGGAGATCGACGCCATGGAGGTGATGGGGGTCTCGGTGCTGCGCAGGCTCGTGGTGCCGCGCCTGGCCGCCGGGATCCTGATCGCGATGGCGCTCACCGCGGTGAGCTGTTTTGTCGGGTTTCTCGCCGGCTACCTGTTCAATGTCTATGTCCAGGACGGGACTCCGGGCAGCTACATGGCGACCTTCTCCTCCTTCGCGACCTCGGGTGATCTGTACCTGGCGATGGTCAAGGCCGCGGTGTTCGGCGTGATCGTCGTCGTCATCGCCTGCGAGAAGGGCCTCAACACCCGGGGTGGGCCAGGCGGCGTGGCGAATTCGGTCAATGCCGCCGTGGTGGCGTCCATCGTGGTGCTGATGGTCGTCAACCTCGGATTCACCCAGATCTACACGATGTTGTTCCCGAGGACGACACTCTGATGGCCAGCGTGTATCGCCCGCCCGGCGCGCGGGCCGTGCTCGCCGTGGTGGCGGGGCCGTGGCGCGGCGTCATCCGGTTCGGGCACATGTTCACGTTCTTCGTGCGCGCGGTGGTCTCGATACCGGTGGCGTTGCGCCATTACAGCCGCGAATCGCTGCGCATTCTGTCCGATGTGACCTGGGGCAACGGCTCGCTCATCGTCGGTGGCGGAACGGCGGGAGTGATGATCATCCTGGGCGCCGCCGCCGGCGGCATCGTCGGCATCGAGGGCTTCAACGCCTTGAAACTGCTCGGCATGGAGCCCGCGACCGGCATGATCGCCGCGACCGCGGCCACGCGCGAACTCGCCCCGATCATGGCCTCGATCGCCTTCGCCGCGCAGGCGGGGTGCCGGTTCACCGCGCAGCTGGGCGCGATGCGGATCGCCGAGGAGATCGATGCCCTCGACGCGATCGCGATCCGACCGGTGCCCTTCCTGGTCTCGACGCGGCTGATCGCCTCGATCGTGGCGGTGATCCCCCTGTTCCTGGCCGCGCTGGCCGCGGACTACCTGGCCGTCGAATTGTTCGTCGGGCTCGTCGGCGGACAATCCTTCGGCACCTACGCCCACTATTTCGACCTGGTGCTCAGCGGCACCGACGTCGTGTACTCGCTGCTGAAGGCGATCGTGTTCGTCACCATCACCACGACGATCCAGTGCTACTTCGGCTACTACGCGCGCGGCGGACCGCAGGGGGTCGGCGTCGCGGCCGGGCGGGCGATGCGCGCCAGCATCACGGTGATGATCTCGGTGAATCTGTTGATGACGTTGGCGCTGTGGGGTTTCGACGCCGGCTCCAGGATCAGTGGGTAACGCGATGTCGATAGTGTTCGAATCCGATGACCGGCACCTGAGTAACACCAAGTTGTTCGTGCGCGGGATCGCCGCGCTGACCGTGGTCGCCGCCACCGTCGCGGCGATGGTCGCCCGATCCGAAGGCGCGTTCGCGCAGACGATCGAGGTCACCGCGATGCTGGTCGACGTGGGCGACGGGTTGCCGAAACGATCCGACGTCAAATATCGCGGCATCCTGGTCGGCAGCGTGCAGGAGGTGGTCGCCGCGGACCGCGCCCACCCCAACAGGGTGCGCATCGAGCTGACGCCCGAGCACGCGGCCACCATTCCGGCGACGGTGACAGCGCGGGTCGTCCCGAGCAACGTGTTCGCGGTGCCCTCGATCCAGCTCATCGACAACGGGCCGGGCCCCGCCCTGCGCGCCGGCGCATCCATACCCGAGGACCACAGCCGAGCCAGTGTGCAGCTACAGACCTCGCTCACCGCGTTGAGCCGCATCGTCGACGCGGTGGGACGCCCCGACGCCGATCCCACCGTCGGGATCCTGGAAACCGTCGAACGCGCGACCCGCGGCCGCGGCGCGGACGCGCTGGCCGCGGGCACCCAGCTCGCGCGCATCGTGCGGGCCTACGACGCCGAACTCTCGGGCTCCGACGACACCGCGTTGCTCACCGGGCTCTCCGATGCGGTACTCGGACTCCAGGAATCGGCTCCCGATCTGCTCGCTGCACTCCACAGCGCGGTCACTCCGCTGCGCAGCGTCGCCGAGCAGCGAATCCGCCTGTCCAAGTTGCTCACCGGCGGTATCGCGACCACCACGACAGTCGGCACCGCGCTGAACAACCGGACCGACACTGTCATCGACCTCAACTCCAGACTGGGCCCGGTGCTGCAGCTACTCGCCGCGGGCAGCGGCAACTTCGTGCAGATGACGACCTCACAGACCCGGATCGCGCAGGTGTTCGCGCGCGACTTCTGGCAACCCGCGACCCAGAGCGGCACCGCCAAGGTGATCGTCGAACTCACCCCGCACAAGCAATACACCCGGACCGACTGCCCACGGTACGGCGAACTGGCCGGTGCGAGCTGCGCGAACGGGCCCGCCGCAGGCCCGGCGGTCATCGGCGCCGCCGACCAGCCGGTGAACACGCTCACCCAGCGCGACATTGTGGCCGAAAGCCTCGGTCTACCAAGGGAAGCCGCGAGCCTGGCCGAATTGCTCGGCCTGACAGTGCCCGCCCAACCACCCACCGGAGAACCACGGTGAAAATGACACGCGACCTCGCCGGACTGACCGCTTTCCTGCTCGTCGCCGCCCTGCTGATCTGGATGGTCCGCGTGACCCTGCAACGTGATGTCACCGGTGACACGCACGCCTATTCCGCGGTGTTCAGCGATGTCTCGGGACTGCGCGTCGGCGACGACGTCCGGGTCGCCGGAGTACAGGTCGGCCGGGTGGACTCCATCCGCATCCACGGTCCCGACGCCGAGGTCGGCTTCCGGATTCAGCGAGATCAGCCCGTCTACGCCAACACCATCGCCTCGGTCACCTATCAGAATCTGATCGGACAGCGCTATCTCGGGTTGAGCAGGGCCGAATCCGGCGACCCGACGGCGCTGGCGGCCGGTGCGCGGATCCCACTGGAGCGCACCGAACCGAGCTTCGATCTGTCGGGGC
>NZ_JBHWZY010000355.1:0-6655 GCF_042727815.1 Nocardia sp. NPDC060220 | reverse complement strand
GAGCATGATCTCGAGCCCGATCGCCGATGCCATGAGATCGCCTCGGCTGCTGCGGGTTTCACGTCGCTGGCGGCGATCCTCGACCAGCAGCCAGCCGACCGTCTGCGCGTCGGCGGTCCGCAGCAGTTTCGCGTCGGCCTGCCAGCCGTTCGCGGTATCGCAGCGCGACAGCGCGCAGACCAGATCGGCCATGACGTGGTTGGCGGTGACCAGCGTCGGCTGATGCCGTGGACGGCGTGACACCACCGGAAGATCACCCAGCCTGGCCGAGGAGGACACGAACGACATCGCGGTGAGTGCCGCCGCGGCGGTACGCGCGGCGGCCACGGCGTCGGCGGCGTTGGTGCGCAGCAGCGCGCGATGGATCGAGTCCGCCAGCGGCGCGACGCCGAACTCCGCGTAGTGCAGCAACAACCAGGCCAGCGGCATGTCGCCGAGGACCGGCGCGAGCCGTTCGTTCAGCTCGTACAGCAACGCGGCCGACTGCTCCGGCTGACGTGATCGCGGCGCCTCCCCGGTGAGGTCACGCCATTCGAGCAGTGCCAGATAATTGGGTAGCAGCAAGCTATCGACCAGCTCACTCACCTGAGCGATGACGAATTCGAAATCCAGTTCCGTCATCGCCCCCGGCCCGACCGAATTCACCACCGGGTTACCGTCGAACGGATCGAAACCCGATTCGTCCAGAGCCAGATCGAACAACAACTCCGCGTGCCCGAGCCTGCCGACGACTCTGCCGACAAAGGGCACCACCCCTCCGTCTTCCACCGCAGTTGCCGCACCGAGAAGGCAATTTACCATCGCGCCTTCGGCTTTCGCGTGCGCACAGAACCTGCGCAGCCGCTGGTGCACGATATCCTCGGTATCGAAACCCGTCCGCACGATCTCTTCCGCGATCGTCACGATTGCCGCGTCGACGACGTATTCTGGCCTGCCGCCTGCTTCATCCGATGCCGACGCGGGGCCCGCGAAATAGAGCCGGTCACTGAATGCGTCGCCCATTCGTCGCCTCACCACAACCTCCACTCGGATGCGCAGTATTCCGTGTACTCGACACCCTTCCAGCAAATTGTTCGCAAGTCGCGGCTCACACCTCACAAGGCGATAACGGCATGAACTCCGCGCGCACCGGCCGGACCGACTGCATGCATGACGCGTCCCATCGAGGCGCTGTCGCGACACAATCTGCCCGAATTCGGGCAGGGATGTTGGCGAACCAGGTCGGGGCAGGCATGATCGTGCGAGTGAATGACGGGGTACCCACCGAGTTGGTCCGCTATGTCGTGGCGTCCACCGGCCTACCCGAACGCGTGGCCGCCCGGGTCGTCGCCGACATCGTCGGCTACTTCGACGAAACGGCCGAGCAGTTCGTCCGGCGCAGGCACGCCGAGCTGCAAGCTCGGGAGATGCGCAATGCCGAGATCTGGCGACGCCTCGAGATCGAACTCGGCGAGCGCCCGGTCGCGGCACCGTCATTCACCGAACGGCAACTTCGTCGCATCGTCTACGGGTAAGGGGTTCATCACGCCATGTGTGGAATCGTCGGATACATCGGTCACCGGCAAGCTGTTCCCGTGCTGCTGGAGGGTCTGCATCGGCTCGAATATCGCGGCTACGATTCGGCCGGATTGGCACTGCCGCATCGCGGCAAGGCGCGCGTGTGCAAAACCCGGGGCAGGGTGCAGGACCTGCGCGACAAGGCCGACACCACCGCTCTGCGCGGCACCGTCGGCATCGCGCACACCCGCTGGGCCACCCACGGCGAGCCCAGTGACGCCAACGCCCACCCGCACACCGATGTCAGCGGCCGTATCGCCGTGGTGCACAACGGCATCGTCGAGAACGCCGAACAGCTGCGGGCCGAGCTGACCGCGCTCGGCATCGATCTCGTCTCCGACACCGACACCGAGGTGATCGCCCACCTGGTCGCGCGCGAGCTCGAGGAATCCGAATCTCTCGAAGACGCCGTTCGCGCCGCGCTGCACCGGGTTCGCGGCACCTACGGTCTGCTGGTCCTCGACGCGCGCCGTCCGGCCGAGCTGGTGGTCGCCCGCAACGGCAGCCCCATCGTGCTCGGCGTCGGCGACGGCGAGATGTTCGTGGCCTCCGATGTCGCCGCCCTCGTCCACCACACCCAGCGGGTGGTGTTCCTCGACGACGGGGAGCTCGCGACCATTCGCGACAGCGAATTCCGCACCAGCACACTGGGATTCGAGTCCGAACAGACCGACAAGACCCCGACCACCATCGACATGGTGGCCGAGGACTACGCGCTCGGCGGATTCCCCGACTTCATGCGCAAGGAGATCGCCGAACAGAGCGAGGCGGTGCGCCGAGCGCTGCGTGGGCGCCTCGACGACCGCTTCGCCACCGCCCACCTCGGCGGGTTGAACATGGACGCCCGCGAACTGCGCAGTATCAGCAAGGTCGTCTTCCTCGGTTGCGGTTCGGCCTACTACGCGGGCCAGCTCGGTGCCCAGCTGATCGAGGAACTCGCCCGTATTCCGGCCACCGCGGAACCGGCCTCGGAGTTCCGCTACCGCAATCCGGTCGTCGATCCCGATGCGCTCTACGTCGCGATCAGTCAGTCCGGCGAAACCCTCGACACCCTCGCCGCGGTGCAGGAGCTACAGCGCAAGGGCGGCCGGGTCATCGGCGCCGTCAACGCGGTGGGCAGCGCTATCGCTCGCCAGTGCGGGGCAGGGGTGTTCCTGCACGCGGGCCCGGAGATCTCGGTTGCCTCGACCAAGGCATTGACCAATATGACCGTGTCGTTCACGATGCTGGCCCTGCTGCTGGGCCGGGTTCGCGACCTGTCGGCTGCCGACGGCCATCGCATCGTCGACGGCCTGCGCGCCCTGCCGGCCGCCATCGACCAGGTCCTCACCGACGAAGACGCGATCGCCGAGATCGCGCACCGCTACGCCAAGGCCCGCAGCATGTTCTTCATCGGCCGGGTGCGGGGGTGGCCGGTCGCCCGCGAAGGCGCGCAGAAGCTCAAGGAGGTCTCCTACGTGCACGCCGAGGCCTACCAGGCCTCCGAGCTCAAACACGGCCCGCTCGCGCTGATCGACCAGGAGATGCCGAGCGTGGTGATCGTCCCCGACGACGAACTGCTGGCCAAGAACCTCAGCACCATCGAACAGATCAAGGCACGCGGCGGACCCGTGATCGCCGTCACGAACGCGGACCTGCCGCCGGACGCGGCCGACGAAGTGATCCGGGTCCCGCGCGTCGCACCGGAATTGGACCCGATGCTGCTCACGATTCCGCTGCAGCTGCTCGCCTATCACACGGCCATCGCGCTCGGCCGCGATGTCGACAAGCCGCGCAACCTCGCGAAGAGCGTCACCGTGGAGTAGTTGTCGCGTGGAGTGCGACGCACGGCGCCGGGGCGGCTGGCAGGATCGAGGCGTGAACACCGCGAACCTGAGCCGCTCCGAGACCGCCGCGCGATCGGCCGCGATCACCGTCCGCGCCTACCGCGTCGAACTCGATCTGTCGACGGCCCCGGATCAGTCCCAGGATGGTTTCGCGACAACGACCACCGTCGAGTTCGGTGCCTCCGTCGAACAGACGTGGCTCGACTTCATCGGTCCGTCGGTGGAATCGGTGACCGTCAACGGCACGGATGTCGCCGTCGAGTACGACGGAGCCCGGCTCGCGCTCGTCGGCTTGTCGGAGACGAACGTCGTTGTCGTGCGGGGCACCGGTGCCTACAGCCGCTCCGGTGAGGGGCTGCATCGGTTCGTCGATCCGGTCGACAACCAGACCTACCTCTATACCCAGTACGAGCCGGCGGATGCGCGGAGGGTCTTCGCCTGCTTCGAACAGCCGGATATGAAGGCGCCGTTCACGTTCGCGGTAACCGCACCGGCCGGGTGGCAGGTGATCTCGAATCGGCCGTTCGCGGCAATCCAGGACAACGGCGTGCTCCAGAACGTCGAGTTCTCCCCCACCTTGCCGATCTCGACGTACATCACCGCGGTCGCGGCCGGCCCGTACCATCGCGTCGAATCGTCGTGGACGCGAGGGGAACTCACGATCCCGCTCGGGATCTATTGCCGCGCTTCGCTGGCCCGCTACCTGGACGCCGACACGATCTTCGAGGTGACGAAGCAGGGTCTGGGCTTCTTCGCCGAGAACTTCGACTACCCGTACCCGTGGGGCAAGTACGACCAGGTGTTCGTTCCCGAATACAACCTGGGTGCGATGGAGAACCCCGGACTGGTCACGTTCACCGAGGCCTACGTGTTCCGTGGGGCGGCCACCGCCGCCCAGTACGAGGGCAGGGCCAACACGATCCTGCACGAGATGGCCCACATGTGGTTCGGCGATCTGGTCACGATGGTGTGGTGGGACGACCTGTGGCTCAAGGAATCCTTCGCCGACTACATGGGCGCACTCGCGAGCTCGGAGGCCACCGAGTGGACCGACGCCTGGGTAGCATTCGCGAACCGCCGCAAGGCCTGGGCGTATCTGCAGGATCAGCTGCCGACCACGCACCCGATCGTCGCCGATATCACCGACCTCGAGGCCGCCAAACTCAATTTCGACGGCATCACCTATGCCAAGGGCGCGAGCGTACTCAAACAGTTGGTCGCCTATGTCGGCCGGGAGGAGTTCTTCTCGGGTGTACGCCGGTATTTCCGCACGCACGCATTCGGCAACACGACTCTCGACGACCTGCTGGCCGAATTGTCGGCGGATTCCGGCCGTGATCTGGCGGGCTGGGCGCGGGCCTGGTTGCAAACGACCGGGGTGTCCACGCTGACCCTCGACAGCGGTGCGATCGTGCAAACCGATCCGCGTCCGCACCGGCTCGCTGTCGGGCTCTACGACTTCGATGCCGAGGGTGACTTGGTGATTCGCGAGCGCGTGGAACTCGACATCGTCGACGCTCACACACCGGTGACTCTCGCACCCGCTGCGCTGCGGCTGCTCAACGACGGTGATCTCACCTACGCGAAGGTCCGTCTCGACGTGGATTCGCTCGCCACCGTGGAGAGTTCACTGAATCGGGTCACCGACCCCCTGGCGCGCGGACTGATCTGGTCGGCACTGTGGAACGCCACCCGTGACGGCGAACTCCACGCCGAACGCTACCTGTCGATGGCTCGTGATTTCGCGCCCGTAGAAACGAACATGGCGCTGCTCACCGCGGTCCTGGCGAACGCGTCTTTCACCATCGGGCATTATCTGCCCGATCCGGCGCGAGATCGGTGGCGCGGTGAATGGCTCGAATCCTGCTGGGCCACACTGCATTCGTCGGCACCGGGTTCCGGCGCGCAGCTGGCGTGGGCGCGTGCGGTGGCGTCCGCCGCCACCGTCGACGGCCACCGTGCCACCGACATCCGGGCGATCCTGCTCGACCGGGCGCCGGAGGGTCTGGCCCTGGATCCCGATCTGCGCTGGGCGCTGTGGACGGCGCTGGCCGCCACCGGTGAGGCGAAGCTCGCCGACCTGGACGCCGAGGGGGAACGAGACGGCACCGCATCGGGGCGAACCGCTCACCTGCGCGCACTCGCGGCCCGCCCGCGAGCAGATGTCAAAGCCGCGGCATGGGATTCTGCGCTGGGCGACCCCACCCTGACCAACGACCACCTCGATGCCACCATCGACGGGTTCCGCGCCGGCCGCCACCGCGACCTGATCGCGCGCTACGACGACGACTATTTCGCGGCACTGCGCACGGTATGGGATCAGCGGAGCATCGAGATCGCTCGACGCATCGTGGTCGGGCTCTTTCCCGCCGCCGATTCGCTCGACGGGGTCGACCGATGGCTCGCCGCGAATGCCGACGCACCGAGTTCGTTGCGTCGCTTGGTCGTCGAACAGCGTGACCACCTCGCCCGCGATCTGCGCGTGCGCGATGCAAACTGATCTTTCCCATTGCACGTCGGGTTAAACATCTAAATCCGAAAAGGTACCTCTGTCAACCCCAGTCAACCAATAACGGTTTAATAACCGACGCGTTGGTGAACCCTTGATCTATGACCAACTCACGTAATCGGACAACGAGTACGCCGAGCATGGATCTGACCAGCACCACCATCATGTTGGCCACCTGCGTGTTCTTCCTCTTCGGCCTGGCTGCGCTCACCGGATCGCTGCCCGCCGCGATCTTCGGCGCCGTCGGCCTCGGCGCGGGAATGATGATGACGTTCAGAATGCTGGACCTGCACGCACTTTAGGTTCACCTCCGCAGATCCGGAGAGCATTCGAAGGCCAGGAGCTGATCCGCATGTCCGAGACCACAGACCGCACCTACGAAAACGCCGAACCCCTGTTCGCACACTGGGCGCTGACCGATCCCCGCAGCCCCGAACACGACGCTCTGCGGGACCGGATCATCGAGGTCTGTCTACCGCTCGCCGAGCACATCGCTCGCAAGTACGCAGGCCGTGGCGAGATCTTCGACGACCTGCTCCAGACCGCGCGGCTCGGCATGGTCATGGCGGTCGACCGCTACGACGTGACCACCGGTTCACCGTTCCTCGGCTTCGCGGTGCCGACCATCATGGGTGAGGTGCGCAGGCATTTCCGCGATCACATCTGGCCACTGCACGTTCCCCGTCGCGAAAAAGAACTCCAGGGCAAGGTCAGGGAAGCGACCGAAGAGATGAGCCGTCGGCTCCAGCGCTCCCCCACCGCC
>NZ_JBHWZY010000354.1:0-6660 GCF_042727815.1 Nocardia sp. NPDC060220 | reverse complement strand
CGTCCGATCTTCGCGATCGGGCGGGCGTCGCAGCGCGTGCACCCTGGATTTCGGGGCTTTCGCTCACCCTGGCGATCGGTAACGATTGGCAATCGTGTCGACCTACCGGCACGCCGAGCACTGGAGTGAATCAATGAAACGCATCGTCGCCGGGGCCCTCGCGGCCGCCGCCCTGTCCGTCGCCGCCCCGCTCGGCACCGCCCAGGCCGCGTCCCTCCCGGTCGCCGACTCCGGTTCGTCGTCCATCGGCTGCACCTCCGACACCAGCCCGTGCGCCCTGCGCCCGCTGTTCGACCTGTTCACCGCCCTCCTGACGGGCAGCGCCTAGGCCACGGGGCGCGCGGGGTAACGTCGGCCGGGTGGCCGATGCCTTCTACCGCCAAGACCCCGCGGACCCGAACCGGTACCTCTCGACCGAGCTGACCCGGGGCCCGTGGTCGCCGGACGCCCAGCACGCCGGACCGCCGTCCGCTCTGCTCGGGCATGTGATCGAGCGCTGCGAGCCCCGGCCGGGATTCCAGGTCGGACGAGTCGCCGTCGAGATTCTCGGGCCGGTGCCGCTGGCTCCGCTCACCGCGCAGGCGAAGGTGGTGCGGTCGGGGCGCAGTGTCGAACTGATCGAGGCGACTTTGTCGTCGGAGCGCGGCCCCGTGATGCAGGCCAACGCGTGGCGGCTCAAGCTCGCCGAGCCCGCCCTCGATCTGCCCGCCCAGTTCCTGCCGACCGGTACCAGGCCACTGCCCGCGGCGACGGAGCCGGAGCAGTTTCCCTCCGATCAGGAGATCGGTTTCCACACCGGCATCGAATACCGTTTCTCCGCAGGCTCATTCGCCGCGCCGGGGCCCGCGATCTGCTGGATCCGGTTGAAGTACCCGATCGTCGCGGGGACCACCCCGAGTCCGCTGGAGCGCACGCTGGCCGCCGCCGATTCGGGCAACGGGGTCAGCGCGGTCCTCGACTGGTCGAAGTACCTGTTCATCAACACCGACCTCACCGTGACCCTGCATCGTCAGCCGGTCGGCGAGTGGGTGTGCCTGGACGCGGTCACCCATCCCCAGCCACACGGCATCGGCCTCGCCGAATCCGCGCTGTTCGACGAGACCGGGCCGATCGGGCGCAGCACCCAGACGCTGCTCATCGCGCCCCGGGGCTGATCAGGGACGCGGCTTCACCAAGTCGGCGTTGCCGTGCTTGAGCAGTTCCGACTCGCCGGTGCTCGTGCGCCGGAACGGGTCGCCTTCACCGGTGGTGAGCAGACCACGCAAGCTGGTGGTGATGTAGGCGCCCCAGGCGTTGGAGCACACCTCGTAGCATTCCCCGGCGGGCACCAAACCCACATGGGTGAAACGGATTTCGGTGCCGTCGGCGTTCTCGGTGATGTCGAAGACGACGTCGGTGTCTTCCCATTCGGTGGTGTCGGCGATGAAGGACAGGTGCGAGTCGGTGACGTGCCAGACCAGGCGCTCGCCCGGAATCGACGTGGTGGTCGTCATGGTGCAGCGGTGCAGGCCGGGGACCTCGAAGAGGTAGCTGTCACCGACCGTGCCGGTGCTGCCCTCGATGGTCTCCGACCACCAGGCCCACACGTTGTTGATGGCCGCGAAGGCCTCGTCGGGTGTCTTGTCGACGGTGATGGTGGCGGTGAAATCGTTGTCGCTCATTGCGTTTCCTTCCGGCTCAGCCGTCGAGATGCCGGCGGAGCGCGTCGAGTGGGCCGTCCCAGTCACGGGACAGGGCGGCCAGAAATTGTTGTGCCACGTGCATCGGAGCGGAATCGAGGCGGTAGCGCACGCGCCGCCGCTCCCCCGGTTCCGCGATCACCAGGCCCGCATCCGCTAGCAGGGCAAGGTGTTTGGCGATCGCCTGCCGGGTGATGGGCAGCCGATCGGCGAGGTCGGTCGCGGTGGCCGGACCGTGCGCGGCGAGTGCGGCCAGTACCGACCGCCTGCTCGGATCGGCCAGCGCGACGAAAACCCGTTCGGCGGTGGCCTCCTGCTCAGGCCGCATCGAGGTACTCGACGAGCTCGCCCAGCTCGCTCTTCCAGCCGCCGACATTGCCCTCGAACGCCGCCTTGTGCGCCTCGTCTGGCAGCTGGGCGAAGCCGGTCTCGGTGACCGTCAGCCGGGTGCCGTCGCCGACCGGCTCGAGGCTGAATTCGACATAGGTGCGTCGTGGGTCGTCGTCGGGCAGCCCGTTGATCGGCCAGGTGTAGCCGAACACCGAGGGCTCCTCGACCCGCTCCACCCGCATGTCGGCGGCGAACCCTTCCTTCCAGGTCATTCGCATGTCCCCGCCCGGTCGCAGGTCGATCTCGGCGGTATTGCCGAACCAGCTCCCCAGCCCTTCCGCGGTGGTGATGGCCGCCCATACCTTGGCGGGCGGATGCGCGAGCTCGACGGTCCGGACGATCTGATCAGGGAATCCCATGATGCCTCCTCATATATTGCAACCGACTGGTTGCAATTCAGAGTATTGCAACCGTTGGGTTGCGTCAAGGGTGTGGTCATCCGTGGCCGCCGGTGACGCGGAACCCTTTCGGGACCAGCCAGACCGTGCCGACAGCAACCACCGCGACGACGGCGGCCGAGATGTAGGACGTGGTGGTGAGGGCGACGTCGAAGGCATGACCGGCGGCATGGGTGAGTTCGTCGCGGGCGGGTTCGGGTAGGTCGGTGGCCACCTCGGCCGCGCCGCCGATCGAACCGCTCGCCTGGTCGACCTTGTCGGCGGGGACGGACAGGCCCGTCATGTGCTGACTGAAGATCCTGGCGTGCAGGCTGCCGAGCAGGGCGACGCCGAAACCGACGCCGACCTCGTAGTTGGTCTCCTCCACCGCACCCGCCTGGCCCGCCCGGTCCGCGGGCACGGCGCCGACCAGGACTGCGGCCGCCGCGGTCACGGCCATACCGTCGCCGAGACCGAACGACACCAGCACCAGCGCGACCACCGGATAGGTGGTGGGTTCCGGACTCACCGCCAACAGCAGGAACCCGAGGGCGACCGCACCGAGGCCGAAACCGAGCACCGCGCGGACACCGAACCTCTCCATCAGAAACGGCGTGAGCAGGGAGGCGGTGAGCAGCGTGAGCGCGGCGGGCAACATCCGGATGCCCGCCTGCGACGGGCTGTAGCCGTGGACGTATTGCAGCCACAGCGAGATCAGGAACATGGCCGCGCCGATCGCCATCATGGCCAGCAGCGTCGCGACGGCCGCCGCGGTGAACGCGCCGTTGCGGAACAGCCGCACATCCAGCAGCGGGTCGGCGGCAGTGAGCTGACGTCGGGTGAACCAGGCCAGCGCGGCGATGCCGATCAGCAGGATCGCCCAGTCCACCTCGCTCGCTTCACCTTTCGCGAGATGCTTGACGCCCCACGCCAGACAGACGATGCCTGCCACCGACAGCGCGGCGGCGAACCAGTCCAGGCTCCCCGCCTGCGGCGCACGATATTCCGGCAACACCCACAGCCCCACCACCACCGTCACGACCACCACCGGCACATTGAGCCAGAACGCCGACGACCACCCGAAGTGCTCGACGAGGAACCCACCGACGATGGGCCCCACCGTGGCGCCGACCCCGGCGACCGCCGCCCAGATCCCGATGGCCATGGTGCGTTCGCGCACGTCGGTGAAGATGTTGCGGATCAGCGACAGCGTCGACGGCATCACCATCGCACCGCCGATCCCGAGCAATACCCGCCCGCCGATCAACTGCGCCGCGCTCCCGGCGGTAGCCGCGACCACCGACGCGATGCCGAACAGCACGAACCCGCTGATGAACAACAACTTTCGCCCCACCCGATCACCGAGCGCACCGGTGGTGATCAGCAAGCCGCCGAGCACGAGCCCGTAGATATCGATGATCCACAGCTGTTCCATCGGCCCGACCTGCAAATCCTCGATCAGCGACGGCAGCGCCACATTGAGAATCGTGGCATCCATCGCCACCAGCAACAGACTGGCGCACAGCACCCCGAGCATCACCCAGCGCACCGACCCGTAGGACTCGTCCCGCGCTTCGCTCACCCTGGCCACCTCACCGGCCGCTCGGCCCTCGACGTCCGTTGACGACAAGCTACCCACAACAGTGACGCCCGCCCGGCAATGCTCGCGGTAGGTCCAGCCGCGATCCGGGCACGCGAAAGCCGATCCGGGCCGAATGAGACCCGATCACCGACGGGCGCTCAGCCGGGCAGGACCGCCGCGATGAGGGTGCGCGCGGCGCGGCCCGTACGTTCCCGGTCGCCCGTGATCACGCGGTCCTGGATGATGCCGCGCAATCCGGAGACCAGCAACGTGGACACCACCTCGGGATCTTCGGCCAGCCCGGTCCGGCGCAGCGCGGCGGCGAGTTCGGTGACGAAGGTGGCGATCGCGGCCTCGGCGTAGTCCTGGTACGGCGAGCCGGGGGCACACGCGGCACCCAGCACCTGCAGCAGCACTCGCACGCTGTCGGCCTCGGCACCCTCGGAATTCACGTCGAAGAACCCGATCAGCCGCGCGGGTAGCTGCGCGGGCTCGGCGATATCGGCGAAGACCGCGGCGAGGTCGGGTCGCTGCGTCGCCAACGCCTGGACCAGCAGTTCTTCCTTGGTTCCGAAGTAGTAGATCAGCATGCGCGAGCTGGTTCCGAGTGCCGCGGCCAGCGGTCGCAGCGAGAGTTCGGCCAAGCCGTGCGAGGCGATGTAGGTGACGACACCGGCCAGCATCTCGGCGCGCTTGCGGTGGTCGAGGGGACGGGCCATGGGTTGACTGTAGCGAGTGCTACAGGTATTCATGTCATCGTGACTGTACCGATCGCTTCAGAAACTCGGGGCGGCGTGGTGGTGACCGCGTACGCGGCGACCACCGCACTGGCCGACACCATGGACGAGACCTGGTCGCGCCTGCTGCGCGGCGAGAGCGGAATCCGTGCGCTACCCACGCGGTTCCTCGCCGAGCACGATCTGCCGGTGCGGATCGGCGGACCACTGGTCACCTCGCCCGATGCCGAGCTGACGCGGATCGAGCAGCGCAGGCATTCCTACGTCGAACGCATGGCCCTGGTCCTCGGCAGACAGGTCTGGCAGGCCGCGGGCGCGCCGGAAGTCGACCGTGAGCGGCTCGCCGTGGCCATCGGCACCGGCCTCGGGGGCGGCGACGCACTGATCGATGCCGTCGACGCGATGCGGGCGGGCGGCTACCGCAAGGTCTCACCGCTGGCCGTGCCGATGGTGATGCCCAATGGACCCGCCGCCACCGTCGGACTCGACATCGGCGCGCAGGGTGGGGTTTTCGCGCCGGTGTCAGCCTGCTCGTCGGGGTCGGAGGCGATTGCCCACGCATGGCGGCTGATCAGCACCGGCGAGGCCGATGTGGTGGTCACCGGTGGCGTCGAAGGGCATATCGACCCGGTCCCCATCGCGGGCTTCGCGATGATGCGGGCGATGAGTACCCGCAACGACGAGCCCGAACGCGCCTCCCGGCCGTTCGACCGCGACCGCGACGGCTTCGTCTTCGGCGAGGCCGGCGCGCTGCTCGTCCTCGAATCCGAACGGCACGCGAAGGCGCGTGGTGCGCGCATCCACGCGCGAGTGCTCGGTGCGGGCATCACCTCCGACGCCTTTCACATCGTGGCCTCCGACCCGGCGGGCACCGGTGCGGCGCGGGCGATGCGCAAGGCCGTTCACACTGCGGGGCTGCGGGTTCGCGACATCGATCACGTGAACGCGCACGCGACGTCGACATCGATCGGCGATGCTTCCGAAGCGGCGGCGATCACCGCGGTCGCTCCCGATGCCTCGGTGTACGCCCCGAAGTCAGCGCTCGGTCATTCGATCGGTGCGGTGGGCGCTCTCGAAGCGGTGCTCACGATCCTGAGCCTGCGTGAGCAGATCGTCCCGCCCACACTGAATTTCGACAACGCGGACCCGGCGATCGATCTCGATATCGTCGCCGGGGCCCCACGACCGCACAAGATCGACTACGCCCTCAGCAACTCGTTCGGATTCGGCGGCCACAATGTCGCGCTCGCGTTCGGAAAAGCGTAGCGGCGCCGCCGATCCGGTGGGATCGACGGCGCCGTGACGGCTCAGCGCGACTTACGCCTTGTCGAAGCGGGTGTCGACGAAAGACTTGAAGTCGACCTTGCCGGGAATGGCCTTGGCCTTGGTGAAGGCATCCGCGATTTCCTGTTCGGAGGCGATGACCTGGTCGGTGAGTTTGATCGGCTCCTTGATCGAGCGGGTCCAGGTGGTGCGGGAGGCGTCGACGCTGATCTGGGTCAGCTCGGCGTATTTGGTCGACCAGGTGTCGAGATTGTCCGAGGACCACTTGGTGGCGGCGGCGTAGCGCTGGAAGAAGTCGGCGAGAGCGGCGGACTTGCCCGCGTCGGCGACGGTCTTGTTGCCTGCCACCCAGAAGTTGTAGCCGTTGGCGGCCTGGTCGGCGGTGGCGATCGACTTGGCGCCGATCTCCTTCTCCGCGATGGCGGTGTAGGGGTCCCAGGTGGCCCAGGCGTCGACGTCACCGCGGGTGAGCGCGGTGTAGCCGTCGCCGGGAGCCAGGTAGACCGGCTCGACATCGCTCAGCGACAGGCCCGCCTTCTGCAGTTGCAGGAGCAGGTTCGCGTTGGCCGAACTGCCCTTGTAGACGGCGACCTTCTTGCCTTTGAGGGCCG
>NZ_JBHWZY010000353.1:0-6682 GCF_042727815.1 Nocardia sp. NPDC060220 | reverse complement strand
CCCTGTTCGCGTTCGGCTTGGTGCTGGTGTCGGTGACGCCGAGCCAGACCGACCTGAACCACATCGTCTTCGGCAACCTGCTCGGTGTGAGCCGCGGCGAGATGATCCAGATCATGATCCTGGCCGCCATCGTCCTGGTCGCCCTGGTCCTCAAACGCCGCGACTTCACCCTCTACGCGTTCGACGCCACCCACGCCCACGCCATCGGCCTCAACCCCCGCGTGCTCGGCACCGCCCTGCTGGCCCTGCTGGCCCTGACCTCGGTGGTCGCGTTGCAAGCGGTCGGCGTGGTGCTGGTGGTGGCCATGCTGATCATCCCCGGTGCCACCGCCTATCTCCTGACCGACCGCTTCTCCCGCATGCTCGTCATCGCCCCCACCATCTCGGTGCTGTGCGCGGTGACCGGCCTCTACATCAGCTACCACCTCGACACCGCCGCCGGCGGCATGGTCGTGGTGACCCAGGGCGTCGCCTTCACCTTCGTCTACCTCTTCGCCCCCCGCCACGGTGTGATCGGCCGCCGGATCACCGCCTCCCGCGCCAGGAAAACCGTCGCCACCCTCGGTGCCGTCGACTAGCGGTCCCGGTCCCGCGGCGATGGATCCGATCGTGTCGGTGTGTGGTGTCAGGATGTGGGCATGAATGTCACCGGGGAGGACGTCCGCGCCTCCGTGCTGTCGCTGCCGCAGACGACAGAGCATTTCGCCTGGGGCATGCCGATTTTCAAGGTCGCGGGCAAGCTGTTCCTCACCCTGCCCGAGGACGAGACCTCGATGGCGGTCCGCTGCCCGATTCTCGATCGCGACGAACTGGTCCTCGCCGAACCCGGCAAATTCTGGATCGCCTCGCACGAGTCCGGTAACCCCTGGGTCCGCGTCCGCCTGGCGTCACTCGACGATCGCGAGGAACTGGAAGCCATCGTCACCGACTCGTGGTGTCAGGCCGCCCCGCGGGCCTTGCTGGATGCGGATCAGTGAGCGCGAGACAGCTCGTCGGCCGCGAGGTCGTTACAGCACCGGCGTGATCGTGGCCTCGATCGTCTGGATGGAGTCCACCGGGATGACGAAGGTCTCGGTGATCTCCACGGTGGTCAGGCGGATGTCGGCCACTCCGGCGTCGAGGAGGTAGTGGGTGGTGACAGTGTCGCCGGATTCGGACATGGTGAGGTCGCGAATGCCCTGGATCACGCGGTACTGGAGGCCGTTCTCCAAGTCGGCGCTCAGCTGGGGGCCCGAGTAGCCGGTTCGGATGCCGACCTCGACGCGGGTGGCGTCGGGGGCGAAGGGGACCGCGCTCGCGTCGTGGGACACCAGGGCGTCGAGGTAGGCGCGGGCAATGGCCTGACGGGGTGAGTCGGCCGCATTCGGTGCTGCCGCAACGGTTGCCGTGCCGAGTGCGAGGAAAACGGCGGCCAGAGCCGAAACGTGAGTGATTCTCATGTACAGATGCTGGCGGTCCGGACCGGTCAGCGCAACCGGGAGTGCGCGAGTAGTCGACGTCGCGGCCCGGTAGGGTCGGAGCTCCTATGGCACTCAGCGCAACACTGCACAACTTCGCCGTTCAGCTCGCCGATGTGGATCGGGGGGTGTACGAGGATCTCGAGTTGCGGGTTGCCCGGCACCCGTCGGAGACGGCCGAGTACATGATCACCCGGATCCTCGCGTACTGCTTGCAGTACGAGGAGGGGATCGTGTTCAGCGACGGCGGGATCTCGGCCACCGATGAGCCCGCGGTGCAGGTTCGGGATATGACCGGCCGGACGACCGCGTGGATCGAGGTCGGCGCGCCCGACGCGGACCGTATTCACCGCGGGAGCAAACTCGCTGGTCGGGCCGTGGTCTATACCCACCGCGACCCGGCGAAGGTGCTCGCGCAGTACGCGGGCAAGAAGATTCACAACGCGGCGCAGATTCCGCTGGTCAGTTTCGATCGCGCGTTCATCGACGAGGCCGCGGGGCTGGTCGACCGTCGCAATACCGCCACCCTCTCGGTCACCGAGGGCGTGCTCTATCTGGACCTCAACGGCACCAGCTTGCGCACCGATATCACCGAGCAGCCCCTCGGCTGAGGCCGGCACGGAGTAGCTTGGCTGGCACCGGTGACGCTCGGCCCGAGCGCTGTGGACCGCACCGGTCTCGTCGTCGAGTGGAGGTCGCGGTGCCCGGTGTGATGAGTCGGTTCGTGATTCCGGGATTCCTGCGGGTCACCCGGCGCAACCGGAATTACGTCGATGCCGAGCTGGCCGCTGCGCACGTGCGCGAGCGCGCGCTGCGGCCCCTCGCCTACGGTCCGCCGCGCACACTCCGCGGTGTCGAGATCTCGGTGGAGCACGACCGTGGCTGGCCGATCTACACGCTGACCCCGTCGGACGGGATCTCCCGCGGTGGCCTCGTGTACGCGCACGGTGGCGGCTGGGTGGGCGAAATCGCTTCGCAACATTGGCAACTCGCGGCCAGGATCGCCGCTCGGACGCATCTCGTCGTGACGGTCCCGATCTATCCGCTGATCCCGTTCGGCACCGCGGCGGAGGTGATTCCCCGGGTCGCCGAACTGGTCACCGCGGCCGACGAGCGCTACGGTCCGACGTTCCTCGCCGGCGACTCCGCGGGCGGTCAGATCGCGCTGTCCACCGCGCTGCACCTGCGCGACGCGGGTCATATCGTCCCCCGCACGCTGCTGATCTCTCCTGCGCTCGACCTCACTCTCGAGAACCCCGAGATCGACGCGGTTCTGCTGCGTGACCCGTGGCTGGGTCGCGACGGTGGGCTGGTGTTCGGCCGGATGTGGAGCGGCGAACTCTCGATGAAGGATCCCCTGGTCAGCCCTCTGTTCGGCGACTTCGGCGGGCTGGGCCCGATCACCGTGTTCACCGGCACCGACGACATCCTGAACCCCGACGCCCGCCTGCTGGCGGCGAAGGCACGCGCGGCGGGCGTCGACCTCGACTATCAGGAAGAATCCGGACTCGTGCACGTCTACCCGTTGACGCCCAGCCCCGAAGGGGCGGCGGCCCGTCGCCGGATCATCGCCACCCTGCGCGCCGAACTCGATGCGGCACACAGCATCTCGTGAGACGGCTCACCGTTCGGTCAGGTGCACCTTGAACAGGATCGTCAGCTGAGTGACCGCCTGGTCGAACGGATGCGCGGACTTGAGCGCGCGGCTGTGCACGATCGTGCCCTCGATGGTGGTGAGCAGGAACCCGGCCAGCGACACCGCGGTCGATCGCTCGATCCCGGTGGCGACGATCCCGTCGGCGAGCCGGGCGGTCCATTCGGCGAACGCCTGGCCCGCGATGGACTGGACGGCGGGGTCGAGTTCGTCGAGAGCGGCCGCCATCATGAACGAGCCCGCGGTGTAGTCGGATTTCTCCAGTGGGGCGCGCCAGAAGGCGAGCAGGTCGGTGAGCCACTGCTGGGCCGAAGGCGCGGTCTGCAGGGCGTCCGCCATGGCGCTCACATGTGAGTACACCAGGCGTGCCACGATCCGCGCCGCTGTCTGCACCAATTCGCCCTTTCCGGACGGGAAGTGCTGGTACAGCGAGTTGCGTGAGGTCCTGCTGCGCTCGAGTAGTTCGCTGAGGGAGGACGCGTGCACGCCGTGTTCCTGGACGGTGCTGATCGTGTGCTCGATGAGTCGGGCGCGTGGTCCGGCGGCCATCCGATCTTCTCCTACCCCTTGATTGAACCGATCGGTTCATGTTAGACCTATTCCTACGTGAACCGATCGGTTCATATGGAGAGGATGTCATGCCCACCCCCATTGCCACCGCGGTTCCGGTCACCCACGCGGGAATTCTCGGCCTCGGCGTGTACCGCCCGCGCCGTGTCGTGCCCAACTCCGAGATCGTCGACGCGATCGAGTCCTCGGACGAGTGGATCAAGACCCGTTCCGGGATCGCCGCCCGGCACTGGGCCGAGCCCGACGAGACGATCGTCTCGATGAGTGTCGCGGCCGCTCGGGACGCGCTCACGGCGTCGGGGGTGAGCGCCGAGCAGATCGACGCGGTGGTGCTGGCGACGTCGTCGCAGATGGTGCTCGGTCCGTCGGCGGGCGCGGTGGTGGCGACCGAACTCGGCATGCACGACACAGCCGCGTTCGACATCTCCGCGGGCTGCGCGGGCTTCTGCTACGCGTTGGCCGATGCGGCGAATCTGGTGCGCTCGGGTCAGGCGCGGCAGGTGCTGGTGATCGGTGTGGAGCGATTGTCGGATCTGCTCGACACCACCGATCGCGGGTGCGCGTTCATCTTCGCCGACGGTGCCGGTGCGGTCGTCGTCGGGCCGGCCGAGCAGGAGGGGATCGGCCCGGTCGCGTGGGGGTCGGATGGTGCGCGCACCTCGGCGATCAAGCAGGACAAGGACTTCCTGGAGTACTTCGCCGAAGTCGCCGCGGCGGAGGCCAGCGGTGGCACGTCGCAACGTCCCTACATCCGGATGAACGGCACCGAGGTCTTCCGCTGGGCCGTCACGTTTCTGGAGAAGGCATGTCGTGACGCGCTCGACCTCGCGGGCCTCACAGCTCACGACCTCGACGCGTTCGTTCCGCACCAGGCCAATATCCGCATCACCGACGCGCTGGTCCGCGCCCTCGGCCTGCCCGAGACTGTCGCCGTCGCGCGCGACATCATCGAAACCGGCAACACCAGCGCCGCCTCCATTCCGATGGCCATGGAACAACTGGTGCGCTCCGGCGCCGCCGACCCCGGCGACACCGCGCTGCTACTCGGCTTCGGCGCCGGTCTGGCCTACGCGGGCCAGGTCGTTCACCTGCCGCCGATCGCCTAGTTCTTCAGCGCACGCAGATATTGGCGGTAGACGCGTTGTGCGACAAAGGAATTCTCTGCTCAGCTCGTCACGCGTTCGCCTTCTCGCGCAGCGACCGCTGGGTCACCGGTACCGCGTAGGCCGCGCCGTCGCGGATGCCGAATTCGAAGCGGCAGGGGAACAGCGAGGGTAGGCCGGTGGCGCGTAGGTCGAAGTTCGCGGCGAGGGTTTGCATGGCCCAGTTCTGCAGCGAATCCGGGAGCTGCAGGGTGGTGCCGTCGACGCAGCACACATAGGCGTGGGCCTGTTCGCCGTCGACGGGGAGGGGGTTGCGCAGACCGACCGCGCCGATTTCCAGAATTCGTCCGGCGTTGTGGGAAGTAGCGACGCTCGGCAAATCCAACTCGATGTCGTCCATGCGGAAAACCGTAGCGCAGCAACTATTCAGGGAACACCGAAATCGCGTGGTCTTGACGAACTTCGCCGATGTCGCAAAAGTGGGAAAGTGCGAGGTCTGTTCGCCGCGCCACGGCGGAGCTCGGCGCACTGCGCGCCGGGCCCTGCCGCCGCGACGTCAGCCGATCGCGAAGCGCAGCAACGCCTGGCGATCGCCCTGCTTGATCTTGCCCTTGCGGTCGAGGACCTCCAGCTGCCACACCGGACCGTTGCGGAAGGTCCGCGCGATCGCGTTGGCGTTCTCCGCGCCGAGCAGCGACGGCCAGATATCGGCGACAGGCTGGGTATCGTCCCCGGTCGCGTCGTAGATCTTGAACGAGACGTTGTTCGCCTTCTCGAAGGAACTGCCCTTCTTGAACGCGACGGCCACGAAGACGATGGAGTCGATCGCGGGGGGAACAGTGGCGAATGTGACGTGCACGGTCTCGTCGTCGCCCGCGGCCGCACCGGTCTGCTCGTCGCCGGTGTGCAGCACCGATCCGTTGCCGAGCGGATCGAGTGAATCCAGGCCGGCGAATCGCACCGGCTCAGCACCCTGGAACAGCACGGCGATCAGATCGAGGTCGACACCGCGCTTGCGCCGGGCCATTCCGAGAATTCCACCGCTGGAACCCGCCGACGGATCCCAGCTCACCCCCACGCTCATTTTGGTGATACCGGCGAGATCGGCCGCGCCGTCTTCCTTCTTGAGAGTAATCACGATTTTCAGGCTACGGACTTCGCTCGCCCCGTGCATGGCGACGGAATGCGCTCGTCAGCCGGAGTGGGTCGCGAGGTAGACGAGGGCCGTGACCGCCAGCGCGATCGCGCCGAGGATGCCGCCCGCGATCGTGTCGGCGCGGTTGGTGGCCACACCGTTCTCGATCCGATCCCAGCCGATGAACGCGGCGGCCACGGCGCCGATACCGGCTGGGGCGGCCACGAACTCGCTGACGACGGGAATGAACGAGACCGCGCAGGCGATGATGCCGAGCACCAACGACGCGAGGCCGACACCGTTGCGTGGCGGCGGAAGGGTCTCTGGACCGGGCATCGCCTGAGCGTAGTCCCGCCGCGGGATGGGTGCTGGTCGCGCCCGGTCACAAGCCCCTCGGTCACAGCTTCGTCATGGTTGATCGAGCAGGGGCCGGGTACTCCATGGAAATGGCAGCCCTGCAGGGATTCATTTCAGCGTCCCGGTTTCCGGGCTGTGGAGTTCGAGGAGGGATAAGGTTTGTCGATTTCAGCTGACGAATCGAAAAGTCGAAACCCGAACAAAGGTTATGTGGCCCTGCTGGGCTGGAGTTTGAATGCGGTCGAGGCGGTTGACCGGTTCGACCGCCGCTATATCGTAGTTGCGCCCGAATGGGCGGAAAGTTATTGCACGGAGCACGGCATACCCTATATCCCCTGGGATTTCGAGCGGCTCAACGATCGTTCGATGGAGATCGCCGAGACCCTGAAGAAAAAGGGAGTCGACG
>NZ_JBHWZY010000352.1:0-6691 GCF_042727815.1 Nocardia sp. NPDC060220 | reverse complement strand
CTCTGATTCCTGCCCGAACACGACGCCGATGACGTGGCCGAGAACCGCTCACGTCATCGGCGTCTCCTGTCTCACCGACCGCACCAGAAGGCACCAACCATGTCCGGATTCCATTTGAACCTGTCCCTGATGACACCGGGACACTTCCGTCAGGCTTGGCGACTCGATCATGCCGACCCGCTCGCCTACCTCGACATCGACTACTTCCAGCGTCTGGCGAAGATCGCCGAGGCCGCCAAGATCGACGCGGTCTTCCTCGGTGACGGTCCTGCCCTGCGCGGGGAGATCGAGGAGGCGCCCGGCACCGGGATCGATCCGCTCGTCCTGCTCGGCAGCGTCGCGGCGGTGACCGAGCGTCTCGGTGTCGTGATCACCTCGTCGACCACCTACAACTCCCCCTACAACCTCGCGCGGCGGTTCCAGGCGCTCGATCACGTGACGAAGGGGCGGGCGGCGGTCAATATCGTGACCACCGGAACACCGGCAGCCGCAGCGAATTTCGGCCTGACCGATCATCCGGAGAAGGAGACCAGGTACCGGCGGGCCTGGGAGTTCCTCGACGTAGTCACCCGACTGTGGGACAGCTGGGAGCCGGACTGGCTGATCGCGGACAAGTCGACCGGTCGCTACGCCGACACCGGCAAGATCCATCGCATCGATCACGAGGGCGAGTTCTTCTCGGTCGCCGGGCCGCTGCCGGTGGCTCCGGGCCCGCAGGGTCGACCGGTGGTCGTGCAGGCCGGCGGGTCCGAGGGCGGGCTCAAGTTGGCGGGTGACTTCGCCGATGTCGTGTTCACCGTCGCCCAGACCAAGGCCAAGGCGGTCGCGTTCCGCAACGACATCCGGCAGCGCGCGGCCGCGGCCGGTCGTCATCGCGACGATGTGAAGATCTCGCTCGGCGTGGTGGTGCTGGTCGCGGCGACTGAGGACGAGGCGCGTCGGCGCGAGCAGGAGCTCTACGATCTGCTGCCGATCGAGCGGCTCACTGCCGCACTGCTGGGTAACCTCGGCCTGCCCGCGGACTCTTTCGGCCCCGATGATCCGATCAGCGTCGACGATCTTCCCGACGCCGTTCCGGCCGGTGCGTTCTCGACGGGGTTCAGCATCTCCACCCGCGCGCTCATCGCGGAGGGACCGCGTACTCCGCGCGAGTTGATCCAGCAGGGCGCCGGCGGCTCCGGCCACCGCCTCCTGGTCGGCTCGGCCGAGCAGGTCGCCGACGATCTCGCGTCCTGGTTCGACGCGGGCACCGCCGACGGCTTCACCATCATGCCCGCCGAGACCGCCGTCGACCTGGAGAATTTCGCGACCCTGGTGGTGCCGATCCTTCAGGAGCGTGGGCTGTTCCAAAAGGATTACTCCGCACCGACATTGCGCGCCCGCTTCGGTCTCCCCTTCCCGGGGGACCGCGCGGCGGAGAGCCTGCCCGCGTAATCACCACAGTCCAACGGCCGCCCCACTCACCTTCGAGCGGGGCGGCCGTTTCGCCGCCGGTCCGTTACGGGGTCGCGCCGCAGTTGGGTCCGGTGACCGCGTCCTGAGGCGGAACCGGTGGGTGGTCTACCGGCGGTGTGCGCGACAGGGGAATCAGCGCGATCGCGGCGAGAAGGGCGGCGAGCCCGATGACAACCAGGAATCGCCAGTCACCGAGCCAGGTGGCGGCCAAGGGAGCGCCCGCACGCGACAGCGCGATCGGGACCGTCATCACGGCGAGGATCCCGGCGAACTGGGGGACGCCGAAACTGTCGGCGACGATCGACGGGCGCGCGATCACGCTGGTGCCGTAGCCGGTGCTGAAGGCGACGATGCAGGCCAGCGTGAGCGGCAGTGAGGTGCCTGCCAGCGGTAGCGCCAGCAATCCCGCCCCCTGGAGGGCGAAGGAAACCCCTGTCACGCTGGTCATCCCGAAGCGGCGAG
The DNA here is from genome assembly GCF_042727815.1 of Nocardia sp. NPDC060220. Lineage (NCBI taxonomy): Bacteria > Bacillati > Actinomycetota > Actinomycetes > Mycobacteriales > Nocardiaceae > Nocardia > Nocardia sp. NPDC060220. The sequence continues at coordinate 4,774 of NZ_JBHWZY010000352.1, read as the reverse complement.
CCAACGGGGCCAGGGCCAGGCGGGCGGCGATCTGGGTGACGCCGACAGCAATCGGGAGGGCGGCGGCGGACACGGGCGAATAGCCGATGTCGCGGAAGTAGGTGACCATCATCAGCAGAAAGGCCGAGGTGGATCCGCTCTGGGCGACGAAAGAGACCACCAGCAACCAGAATTTGCGGTCGCGGAGCGCGTCACCGAGGCGGACGCCGGTGCGTTGCGCGACCCGGCTGGTGTGCGCTGCCCGGCCCGGCACCGCCCACAGGTGCGCGGGCACCACGATCACCGCGAAACCGATCGCCAGCACCACCAGTGTTGTGCGCCAACCGAGTTGCGTTTCGAGCCAGCCCGCGAAGAAGTAGTACAGGCTGGTGGCCAGTCCGACGACCGTGGTCACCGCGACGATCGCCGAATCCCGGTGTTCGGGTTCGGTGGCCACCACGAGAACGGCGAACGCGGCCTCGTAGGTGGAGGTGGCCAGTGCCAGCCCGATCAGTGTGAACGCCGCGTACAGCTGGGCCAGGCTCTGCGCCTGCGACCACAGCAGAACCGCGCCGACGCCGAGCGCCGAGCCCGCCGTCATCAACGCCCGCCCACCGTAGCGGTCGAGCAGATTGCCCACCGGCACCGCGGCCAACGCCCCGATCAGCGTGGAAATGGTGGCAGCGGCCGCGATTTCGGTGCGTGAGACCGCCAGGGCCTGCGACATCGGGACCAGCAGCACGGTGAAGGCCTGGATCATCGCGCCGTAGCCGACGGTCTGGGTCACCGCGAAGACCGCGATGAGCCGGAACCGTCGACTGCGCACCGGGTCGACGGTCAGGACGGCGGCGGCACTCACTCCCCGAACAACGGCAGCAGCTGGGAACCCTGACGCTCGATCTCGCGAAGGTACGGGGTGTCGGACAGCACGAAGTGGGTGATGCCGAGATCGCGGTATTTGCGCAGCGACTTGGCGACATCCTCGGCGGAACCGACCAACCAGGTGGTACCCGCGCCGCCCCCACCGTATTTGCCCGGCGCGGTGTAGAGATTGTCGTCGAGCACCTCGCCGCGTGCGGCCAGGTCGAGCAGACGCTGTTGACCGACGGCGGTGCGACGGTGCGGATTCGACCCACCCTGGCTGTTCTTCGCCATCTCCGCGACCTTGGCCTCGGCATCGGCCCACGCCTGCTCGGTGGTGTCGCGGACGAAAGTCGTGATGCGCAAGCCGAATTCGAGCGGCGCGTGCTCCCGGCCCAGTTCGGCGCTCAGCGCGCGCAATCGTTCGATGCGCTCACGTACCCCTTCCAGCGGCTCACCCCAGAACAACTGGACATCTGCCTCGGTCGCGGCGACCCGTTCCGCGGCCTCGGAGGCGCCACCGAAGTACAGGGTCGGATGACGGCGGTCGCCTCGCGGCTCGATGCGGGGCACCACCGTGGAGTCGGTGACCTGGAAGTGCTCGCCGCGGTAGGTGACGTTCTCCTCGGTCCACAGCTTGCGGACGAGCTGGAGGAACTCCTTGGTGCGGGCGTAGCGGTCGGCCTGGTCGCCCTCGCTGTCACCGTAGGCGGCCAGGTCGTCCTTACCGGAGACGATGTTCACCCGCACCCGACCACCGGAGAGGTGATCGAGGGTGGCCGCGGCGGAGGCGAAGTTCGCTGGGCGCCAATAGCCGGGCCGGATCGCGATGAGGGGCTCGAAAAACTCGGTTCTGGCCGCCAGCGCGGCGGCGACGGTGAGGGTGTCGGGGCGGCCCCAGCCGGTGCCGAGCAGCGCGCCCTTCCAACCGTGTGCCTCCAGCGCCTTCGCCTGCGTGGTCAGCGTGTCCAGGCTGTTGTGGTCGGCGGCCACAGGCTCGCCGCGGTGACCCGGCGTGACCTGATTGGGGATGTACCAGAGGAATTCGAGACTCATGTTCGGTGGTTCCGTTCGGTGGTGATCAGCGGGCCAGCGCAGCGAGCTGGGCGCGACGGACATCGGTGGTCTGGCCCTGGACCAGGACGAAGAGGACGGAGCGGGCGTGTAGTTGCGCGGTGTCGTCGCCGCTGAGGCCACGGCCGGATCTGGCGATGAGCAGCGCGCGGCTGATCGCCGAGAGTGCCTCTCCGCTGGCAACTTTGGTGGCCAGGCGCTCATCGAGGCGATGCGGTCCGGTGCCCGCGGCCGTGGCTTCGTCAGCGAGCGCGTACGCGGTGGAACGGATTTCGGCGACGCGTGGGCGCCAGGTCGCCGCGACATCGGCGGCCAGCGGCACCGTGCTGCGCTCCAGCTCGGTCAGGATCGTCTCGGCGAGGCCGAAGTGGTGGGCGCGCGCGTCGCTCGCGGTGCCGGTGTCGTCGATGCGCGCTTGGTCGAGACTCTGTGTGGTGAGAACGTTTTCGTCGGGGACGAAGACTTCGTCCAGGTGCACGCGGGCCGTTCGGCTACCCGCGACCGCACCGAGTGCCAGCGGTCCGGTGCTGCGGGTTCGTGGCCCGACCGGAACGAGCGCGGTGACCACGGTTTCGGTGTCGGGTTCCACGGCGGCCACCGTCAGCGCCGAGTTGAGGCCCCACCCGCTGACCCAGGACAGGGTGCCGTCGAAGGTCCAGCCATCGGCAGCCTTACGTGCCACGACATAGTGATCGGGGAACCGCCGCACATCGCTGACTCCGGCACCGAGCAGCAGCTCACCGCGCAGAATCTGTGCGGCCAGCGCCGATACCGGGGCACCTGCCGCGGCGATGCGCCCGGCCAGCGGCGCGTGCTGTGCCCAGACCAGCCAGGTGTTGAAGCAGGCGCCCGCGATGATCTCGTGCACGCGGCGGTCGGTGTCGCGGTCGATCGCGAGACCACCGAATTCGGTGGGCGCGAGATGATTGAGCAGACCGAGGCCGCCCAGTTCGTCGATCCGATCCGCGAGCACCCCGGTGCGGTCCGTCGACAGTGCGGCGGGTCGCAACACCCGCTCGGCGTAGTCGCGCACTCGGACGAGGAATTCGTCGTTCGAGTTGTCGTGCGCTGCGTTCACGTCGAAAGTATCGACCCGCACAGCGAGCGAAAGCCTGCGTCTACCCCGCTGTGTACCGAGCAGCACCGGCCTCTACCTGCGCGGACAGGAGGCAAGCGGAGATAAATTCCCGCAGAGCGAGAAGTCTGTGCGACGCGTCAGCAACCAAGGATCTGCCGGTGGACACCGCCGCGGGCAACGATGCGGCATTCCTCCATCCTCGCGCGATCGGTGCGCGGCGATCAGCGATCCGCAGGGCGACAGCCTATTTCCTGTCGATCGGGCTGAATTCAATGGTTGACGTCGCCGCAGCGGACCGGTCGTATCCACCCAGCCGCCCCGCTGACCACCGGTGATCGTTGCCGACATCGCTGCGCCCCGTACTGCGACCGCGCCGCTCGGATCCGCCCGACAACCCGGTGCCCGCCATCGGGGTGTTGCACCAGGCACCGTTCACCGAACAGAAATGGCAGACGATGGCACCGAACCCACTGCACCTGGGTGTCGCGCTCGACGGCGCGGGCTGGCACCCGGCCGCCTGGCGAGCACCGAACTCGCGGCCCACCGAATTGTTCAGCGCCCGATACTGGGCCGACCTGGTCGGCACCGCCGAGCGTGGTCTGCTCGACTTCGTCACGATCGAGGACAGCCTGCGTGTGCCCGGTCCGCTGCACACCCGCGACGACGATGCCGTAGACCAGGTCCGCGCCCGGCTCGACGCGCATCTCATCGCCGCGACGCTCGCCCCGATCACCCGCCACCTCGGTCTCATCCCCACGGTGACGACCACCCACACCGAGCCGTTCCACGTCTCCACCGCCATCGCCACCCTCGACTACACCTCCCGCGGCCGCGCGGGCTGGCAGGTCCGAGTCTCGGCAGGCGCCGAGGAAGCCCAGCACTTCGGGCGCCGCGAGGTCACCGACCCCACGCCCGCCGAGTTCGCCGACATCATCGCGACCGGCAAGCTTCCCGAACACGCCGAAGCACTGTTCGAAGAGGCCACCGACGCCGTCGAGGTGGTGCGGCGCCTGTGGGACAGCTGGGAGGACGGCGCCGAGATCCGCGACGTCGCCGCCCGCCGCTTCATCGACCGCGACAAACTGCACTACATCGACTTCGAAGGCCGCTTCTTCAGCGTCCGCGGTCCCGCCATCACCCCGCGCCCACCGCAAGGTCAGCCGGTGGTCACAGCACTCGGCCACGCCACCCGCATCTACGAATTCGCCGCCGCGGCAGCCGATCTCGTCTTCGTCACACCCACACGCGAGCACGGACCGGCCGAGATTCTGCGACAGGTCGCGACCGCCGCCGCGACCGGGGTGGGCGAACCGCTGCGGGTCTACGCCGACCTGGTCGTCTTCCTCGACTCCGACGAGGACACCGGCGCGCAACGCCTGGCCCGGCTCAACGACCAGTCCGGTGCCGAATTCTCTTCCGACGCGGCCATTTTCACCGGCAGCGCCGAGGAGCTCGCCGATCTGCTCGCCGACTGGGACGCCCAGGGTATCGACGGGTTCCGGCTGCGTCCCGGTGTCGCGGTCGATGACCTGGCCGCGATCGCGGGCCGACTCGTGCCCGCCCTGCAGCATCGCGGATTGTTCCGCACCAGCTATCCCGAGGGTTCCCTGCGCGGACTGCTCGGTCTGTCGACCACCGTGCCCAACCGTTACGCCAGAGTGTGAGGTCCCACCGATGAGTACACCCCGCAAGCAGGTCATCCTCGGCGCCTACCTCGGCGGCGTCAACCATCACACCGCCTGGTGGCACCCGCAGGCAGGCAGCCAGATCGATTTCAGCTCC
>NZ_JBHWZY010000351.1:0-6712 GCF_042727815.1 Nocardia sp. NPDC060220 | reverse complement strand
GCAGAGGGGACGGGCACACACCTGTCATGGCGCAATTGTTCGAACAGTCGAAGAAGGCACGCCGCGCCCTCGGCAGGGCCCGCGCCCGCCGCTGTGTACCGGTGGCGGCGGTCCGAAGATGCTGGCGCTGGCGGCCAAGCACGCCGATATCGTCTCGGTCGTCCCGCAGACCACCAAGAACGGCAAGGGCCTGCTCTCGGGCATTACCCTCGAGAAGACGATCGAGAAGGTCAACATCGTCAAGGCCGCTGCCGGTGACCGGTTCGCCGATATCGAACTGAACTGGGCCATCACCGCCATCGTCATCACCGACGACCGGGAGAAGACCGCCGAGATGGCGCTGCGCGCGATCGAACGCGGCCTGCATCCCGACCTCGAAGTCGACGTCGAACTGACCGTCGAGGAAATCCTGAGCTCGCCCTACATCGCGATCGGCACGTTCGAGGAAATCGCCGAACAGGTCAAGCGTGTGCGCCAACTCACTTCGATGTCGTATGTGGGCATCTTCCCCACCCAGATGGACGCATTCGCGCCTGTCATTCCGCTGCTGCGGGAGGACTGAGCGGGGGCTCTCTGTAACATGACTCTGGTTTGAGAACATCTAGCCGATAGCGGTCACCGCGCAGACCGCTCGAAAATCCGCAGGTTGTCGACGCACGTTCGTGTGAGTTCGACGGCCGGTGGCGATATAGCGAGTCGAGGCCGCAGAGCTTGTCATCGCGTCCTCGCAAGGAGAAGAAGGAATGGAAGAGACTTTCGACGACTACCTGGACGCAACCGGGAATATCAACATTCCCGAGGGCCGGACCCTGGTCGATCACGTCGAGAAGCACACCCGTAACGATGCGAATACGCTCGCGTACCGCTACATCGACTATTCGCGGGAACGCGACGGCGAGGTGCACGAGCTGACCTGGCAGGAGTTCGGAGTACGGCTGCGCGCGGTGGCCGCTCGCCTGCAACAGGTGACCAACCCGGGCGACCGGGTCGCGATCCTCGCGCCGCAGGGCCTGGATTACGTGATCTCCTTCTTCGCGGCGATCTACGCCGGCACCATCTCGGTGCCGCTGTTCGATCCCGACGAGCCGGGTCACACCGACCGCCTGCACGCCGTCCTCGGTGACTGTGAGCCCTCGGCGATCCTCACCGCGACCTCCTCGGCCGCCGGTGTGCGCCAGTTCTTCCGCTCGCTGCCCGCCGCGCAACGCCCGCGCATCATCGCCGTCGACGCGATCCCGGACACTCTCGGTGACTCCTGGGTGCGCCCCGACACCGCGATCGACGACATCGCCTACCTGCAGTACACCTCGGGTTCCACCCGGGTGCCCGCCGGTGTGGAGATCACCCACCGCGCGGTCGGCACCAACCTGCTGCAGATGATCAACTCGCTGAACATGAACGAGAACTCGCGCGGCGTCACCTGGCTCCCGCTGTTCCACGACATGGGCCTGCTCACGGTGATCCTGCCCGCGGTCGGCGGCAAGTTCATCACCATCATGTCGCCGAGTGCGTTCGTGCGTCGTCCCTCGCGCTGGATCAACGAGCTGGCCGCCGTCTCCGACGGTGCCGGCACGTTCGCGGCCGCGCCGAACTTCGCGTTCGAGCACGCCGCCGCGCGTGGTGTGCCCAAGGCGGGCGAGTCGCTGGACCTGTCGAACGTGATCGGCCTGATCAACGGGTCCGAGCCGGTGACGGTCTCCTCGATGAAGAAGTTCAACGAGGCGTTCGCGCCGTACGGTCTGCCCAAGACCGCGATCAAGCCCTGCTACGGCATGGCCGAGGCCACGTTGTTCGTCTCGGCCACCCGCGCCGAGGACGAGGCCAAGTACGTCTACGTCGATCGCAACGAGCTCAACGCGGGCCGCATGGTGCGCGTGGACCAGTCCGACGAGACCGCCATCGCGCAGGTGTCGTGTGGTTACGTCGGGCTGTCGCAGTGGGCCGCGATCATCGATCCCGAATCGGCGGACACCGCGCAGGGTCGCGAGCTGCCCGACGGTCAGGTCGGCGAGATCTGGCTGCACGGCAACAACATGGGCATCGGTTACTGGGGTCGCCCCGCAGAGTCCACCAAGGCGTTCCGCAACAAGGTCACCGAGCCCATCGAAGGTGGGCACACCGACGGCACCGATCCCGATGCCGACTGGATGCGCACCGGCGACTTCGGCGTGTACTTCGAGGGCGAGCTCTACATCACCGGTCGCGTGAAGGACCTGGTGATCGTCGACGGTCGCAACCACTACCCGCAGGACCTGGAGTACTCCGCACAGGAGGCCTCCAAGGCGCTGCGTCCCGGTTTCGTCGCGGCCTTCGCGGTGCCTGCCAACCAGCTGCCCGCCGAGGTCTTCGCCGCCGACAGCCATTCCGGTCTGAAGTTCGACGTCGACGACGCGTCCGAGCAGCTGGTGGTCGTGGCCGAACGTGGCCCCGGCGCCGGTAAGGCCGATCCCGGCCCGATCGCCGACGCGGTGCGTGCCGCGGTCTCGATGCGTCATGGTGTGACCGCTCGTGACATCCTGCTGGTCCCCGCGGGTTCCATCCCGCGGACCTCCAGCGGCAAGATCGCCCGGCGCGCCTGCAAGGCCGCCTACCTCGAGGGAACGCTGCGCGGTGGTTACACCCAGCAGGCTTTCCCCGATGCACCGGAAGAGTAATTCGGCACGTCCGAAAAGGAGGTGACGTCCGGTGTGCGATGCAGGCCGGGCGTCATTCCACGGCGCGCCCTGTACGCAGACAGGTAGCTTGAGGAATTGATGGCTAACAACGAGGGCACGCCCACCCCGAACCCTGACGTCCCTGCCGAGACGACCGCTCTCTCGGTAGCCGAGCTGCGCGAATGGCTGCGCCGCTGGGTCGCCGACGCGACCGGGCAGTCGGTCGACGCGATCACCGTCGACCGGCCGATGGAGGAGTTCGGGCTCGCTTCACGCGATGCTCTCGCCCTCGGTGGTGACATCGAGGACTACACCGGGGTCGCTCTCGCCCCGACGGTGATCTACCAGCATCCGACGATCGCGTCGCTGGCCGAGATCATCGTCAACGGTGAGCCGGAGCCTGAGCCCGAGGATTCCTCGGAGTACACGGCCGCGTTCGCGCCTTCCGAGGCGCACGACGTCGCGGTGGTCGGTCTGTCCACGCGCCTGCCGGGTGCGGGCACCACGCCCGAGTCGACCTGGGAGTTCATCATCGGTCGCGGTGACGCGATCCGTGAGCTGCCCGAGGGTCGCTGGTCGGAGTTCCTGACCGACCCGTCGGTGGCCAAGTCCATCGATCAGGCCAACACCCTCGGCGGCTACCTGGACCAGGACGTCATCAAGGGCTTCGACGCCGAGTTCTTCGCGATGTCGCCGATCGAGGTCGAGCAGGTCGACCCGCAGCAGCGGTTGATGATGGAGCTCACCTGGGAGGCGCTCGAGCACGCGCGCATCCCGGCCAGCGACCTCAAGGGCGGTCAGGTCGGCGTGTTCGTCGGCTCGTCCACCAACGATTTCCAGATGATCGCCTCGCTCGGTCTCGGCGACACCGATCCCGATGCGCCTGCCTCATCGCGCGGATACGCGCTGCTCGGCGGCTCGACCGGCATCATCGCCAACCGTGTCTCCTACTTCTACGACTTCCGTGGCCCTTCGGTCACCGTCGACACCGCCTGCTCGTCGACCATCGTGGCCGTGCACCAGGCCGTGCGCGCGCTGCGCAGCGGTGAGGCCGAGGTGGCGCTCGCCGGTGGCGTGAACATGATCCTGGCACCGGTCATCACCCTCGGTTTCGACCAGAACGGCGCCGTCGCCAAGGACGGGCACATCAAGGCGTTCTCCTCCGACGCCGACGGCATGGTTCGCTCCGAGGGCGCGGGCATGGTCGTGCTCAAGCGCCTGGCCGACGCCGAGCGGGACGGCGACAACATCCTGGGCGTCATCAAGGGTTCCGCGGTGAATTCCGACGGCCGCTCCAACGGGCTGTTCGCGCCCAACCCCGACGCGCAGGCCGATGTTCTGCGCGCCGCCTACCGCGATGCGGGCATCGTCCCCAACACCGTCGACTACATCGAGGCGCACGGCACCGGCACGCCGATCGGCGACCCGATCGAAGCCGAGGCGCTGGCCCGGGTGATCGGTCGCGGCCGTGACGCGGACAAGCCCGCCCTGCTCGGTTCGGCCAAGACCAACTTCGGCCACCTCGAGTCCGGCGCGGGCGTGCCCGCTCTCGCGAAGGTGCTGATGTCGTTCCAGCACAACGTGATTCCGCCGAGCATCAACTACGCGGGCCCGAGCCCCTACATCCCGTTCGAGCAGGCCAACCTCAAGGTCGTCGACGAGGCCACCGAGTACCCGCGCTACAGCGGCGTCGCGACCGTCGGCATCTCCGGCTTCGGTTTCGGTGGCACCAACGCGCACGTGGTGCTCCAGGAGTACGTGCCCACGGCCCCGGTCGTCGAGGACGTCACCCCTGAGCAGGTCGCCGCCGAGGAGATCGAGGGCGAGGAGACCACCGATGTGGTCGCCGAGGCCGTCGCGATCACCGAGGCCGCGGTCGAGCCGGTGCCGCCGTTCGTCGAGTGGGACGGCGAGCGCGACGAGCCGCTGCCCGTGGTTCTTGCCGTTTCCGCCTACCTGCCGTCGCGTCGTAAGCGTGCCGCCGCCGAGCTGGCCGACTGGCTGGAAGGCGCGGGCGCCGATGTCGCGCTGACCGATGTCGCCCGCTCGCTGGCCAAGCGCAGCCATCAGCGTTCACGTGGCGTAGTGGTGGCCAAGACCCGCGAAGAGGCCGTCGCGGGCCTGCGCGCCATCGCCGAGGGCAAGCCGGGCGCCGGTGTGTTCACCGCCGATTCGCCCGCGTCCAACGGTCCGATCTGGGTGTTCTCCGGTTTCGGTTCCCAGCATCGCAAGATGGCCAAGCAGCTCTACGGCGAGAACGCGATCTTCCGCAAGACCGTCGACGAGGTCGACGAGCTCGTGCAGGACGAGGCGGGTTACTCGATCCGCGAGATGTTCCTCGACGACGAGCAGGACTACGACGTCGGCACCTGCCAGGTCGGCATCTTCACCATCCAGCTCGGCCTCGCCGCGTTGTTGCGCGCGCACGGCGCCGAACCGGCTGCGGTGGTCGGTCATTCGATGGGTGAGGTGGCCGGCTCCTACATCGCCGGTGGCCTGACGATCGAAGACGCGGTGCGCGTGATCTGCGCCCGCTCGCGCCTGATGGGCGAGGGCGAGCAGATGCTCACCGACGACGAAGTGCGCAATATGGCACTGGTCGAACTCAGCGCCCACGACGTGGCGCTGCTGCTGCCGAAGTACCCCGATGTGGAGTGCGCGGTGTACGCCGCGCCGACCAACACCGTCATCGGCGGTCCGCGTGAGCAGGTCGAGCAGATCGTCGCCGAGGTCGAGGCGATGGGCAAGTTCGCCCGCATCCTGCAGACCCGCGGCGCGGGCCACACCTCCCAGATGGATCCGCTGCTCGGCGAACTCGCCGCGGAACTGGCGGGCATCGAGCCGACCTCGCTGAAAACCGGTCTGTACTCCACCGTGCACGAGGGGCTGTACTTCAAGCCCGGTTCCGATCCGATCCACGACGAGCCCTACTGGGTGAAGAACCTGCGCCACAGCGTGTGGTTCACCAACGCGGTGAAGGCCGCCGTCGACTCCGGGCACACCACCTTCCTCGAACTGGCGCCCAATTCCGTTGCGCTGATGCAGGTTCTGGGCACCACGTTCGCGGCGGGCGTGCACGACGCGCAGCTCATTCCCACGCTCAAGCGCAAGGAAGACGAGTCCGCCGGTGTGATCGGCGCGCTCGCCCAGCTCTACGTGCACGGCCATGCCGTGAACCTGAGTTCGCTGCTGCCCGAAGGTGATTACGCCGATGTGCCGCGAACCGCGTTCGTGCGCAAGGAGTACTGGCCCAAGGTCTCGATGACCTCGGGTGGCGGGAACACTCGCGTGCCCGGCGCGCACGTGGCCATGCCGGACGGCCGTCACGCCTGGGAGGTTCAGGCCTCTTCGGTGAGCAACCTGGCCGAGCTGGTGAAAGCCGCTGCCGCCCAGGTTCTCTCCGATGTCGCGGTCTCGGTGTCCCATCCGCATGCTGCCCTGCCCACCGCGGGCACGCTCACCACCACGTTGACTCCGCACCTCGGTGGTGCGTCGGTCCAGGTGCACGCCAAGTCCGGCACCGGGTTCGTCCTGCTGTTCGACGCGGTCGTCACCTCCGGTGTGGCGCTGCCCGAACCGGTTGCCGCCGTCGCGGTTCCGGCTGCGGCAGCAGAGCCCACCGCCGCCGAGATCGCCATCGCCACCGGTGACCGCTGGAGCGCCGACAGCGGCGAGACCATCGAGCAGCGGCTGTGCGTCATCGTCGCCGAATCCATGGGTTACGCCGTCGAGGACCTCCCGATGGAGATCCCGCTGATGGAGCTCGGCCTCGATTCGCTGATGGCCATGCGCATCAAGAACCGCGTCGAATACGAATTCGACATCCCGCAGCTGCAGATCTCCGCGGTGCGCGACGCCAGCCTCAACGAGGTGTCGAAGGTGCTGCGCTACGCGATCGAGCATCGCGACGAGGTCGCGGCGATGGCGGAGAAGCAGGCTGCCGCCAAGGCCGCCGGTGAAGATGTCGAGCTGGGTGTCGACGCCAACTTCGTCGAGGCGGCTCGGGCCGCGATCGCCGCGGGTGAGGATCCGTTGGCGGTGGCGAAGAAGGCCGAAGC
>NZ_JBHWZY010000350.1:0-6715 GCF_042727815.1 Nocardia sp. NPDC060220 | reverse complement strand
GGGCTTTCTACGGCGCTTACGCCGGTGACCCCCGCTTCTCGGCCCCTCGCAGCGCACTCTCGATGACCCCATCAGCCCGGCCTATCGGTCAGGGCTTTTTTGCTGCCCGAACAGGGCGAAATGGGCATCGCCAGGCTGCGACCGGCACCGAGAACATCTCCCGATCTCGACCGTATGACAGGACTGCAATGAGTTCACCCAAACTAGGGCGCGATGTCATCTTCGACTACATTCGCGACGCCGGCATCGAGTACATCTTCGGTGTTCCCGGCACCCAGGAAATCCCGCTGATCGACGCCACCACCATTCCGGAGAACGGTGTCGAGTACATCCCGACCCTGCACGAGAACATCGCGATGGGCGCCGCGATGGGTTATGCCCGCGCGTCGGGCAGGCCCGGCGTCGCACTCGTCCACATCACCCCCGGCGCCGCCAATATCGTCGGAAACCTTTTCGACGCGTACACCTCGAATATTCCGGTCCTCGTCCTGTGCGGCCAGCAGCACAGCGATCTGCTGATCCAGGAGCCGCTGCTGGGATCGGATCTGGTCCGAACCGCGGGCCAGTACACGAAGTGGGCACACGAGATCCGCAGCGCGGACGAGATTCCGCTCGTCATGCAGCGTGCGTTCAAAGAATTGTTCACGCCGCCGTTCCGGCCCGTGTTCGTCTCGGTGCCGTGGGATTTCCTGATCGAGCAGCCGACCTTGCAGGAACCGGCCCGCTCCACTCGGATCGCGCACGCGGTGACCGGCGACGAGGCCGGGATCGCTGCGGCCGTCGAGACTCTCGCCAACGCGAACAATCCGGTGCTGCTGGTCGGCGACGGCGTCGGAGAGGCCGGCGCGTGGCCGGAGATCGAAGGTCTCGCGAACCTGCTCGGCGCGGCCGTGTACTCGGAGTTCCAGGCGAGCCGGATGAACTATCCGAACGACCTGCCGCACTGGCAGGGTGAACTGGCACCCATCCAAGACGGCATCCACATGCAGTTGCGCGGCTACGACACCATCTTCCTGATCGGGGTGAACTCGCACGCCCAGATCTCGATCTTCCGGTGGGACAAGGGCCCGATCCTGCCCGCGGACCTGGTTCAGGTGGCGCTGCACAATGATTCGTGGCAGATCGGCAAGAACTACTTCACCGAGGTCGGTGTCCTCGGTGACATCAAGAAGACGCTGCCACCGATCATTTCCGGTATCGCCGCGAGCCCGCATTTCGACCTCGCGTCGGCGCAAGCGCGCAATGCGAACATTCTGCGGCTCGGTGCGCAACGCGACGCCGCGTTCTCGGCCGACGCCGATCAATTCCAGTTGCTCGATTCGGCGGCGGTTGCCGAACTCGAGACCGTCGACTCGGTGGTTTCGGAAGAATCGAAGACCGCTGTCGTCGACGCCCCTGTGCCGATTCCCGGTCAGCAGGTGGCGTTCGCGCTGGCGGAAGTGCAGAAGACGCTCGATCGGCCGATCACCGTACTCAACGAAGCGTTCTCGATCGCCAGCAGCTTGCAGAAGGTGGTTCAGTACGATTCGCCGGACGCCTATTTCTGCACCTCGGGTGGTTCGCTGGGATTCTCGTTGCCCGCGTCGATCGGATTCTCCCTCGCCGTGCGGGAGGAGCGCTACATCGTCAATGTCATCGGCGACGGTTCGGCGCTGTTCCACACCAATTCCTGGTGGACCAGCGCCAAATTCGATCTGCCGGTGCTGTACATCGTCGTCAACGACGCGCAGTATTCGTCGCTGGTGATCGGGCTCGGGCTGATCGAACGCGTCTACGGCTGGCGGCCGACCAATCCGGCGACCTACCTGAGCCTGGGCGAACCCGAGCAGGATTTCGTCGACATCGCCAAGACCTTCGGCATCGACGGAAAGGTGGTCGACGACGGCCGCAAGCTGCAGCGCGCGATCGAACGCGGATTCCGGGCCGTCGCGGACGGCAAGCCCTATGTCCTCGATATTCGCACCACCCCTGCCCTGCCCCCGGCGCTGCCGCCCGCGGTGGATGTCCTGCTGGCCGAAAGGTCGAGTGCCGACGCGGAATACGTGGAGAAGCTGCGCGATATCGGCCCTCCGTGATCCCCCGGGGTTAGCTGATTGTGCTGCCGAGTGGACGGCGACCGTGACATTTGCCATCGGTCGCCGTCCACATCGGTATCTACCTGCCATCGGAGCGGACTGCGATTCTCAGTCGAGAGACCGACGCCTACGAGAATGGAACGCTATGCACAAGCTTGTCCGGCTCCGAAATGTCATGACACTGCTGGCCGCGACCGCGGTGTTCGCGACTGCCGCGTGCGGCAGCGACACCGAATCGGCCGACGCGCCGGCGCCCACTACGACCGCCGCTGCCGCCGTGGCGAAGCCGACCATCGTGCTGGTGCACGGCTCGTTCTCCGACAGTTCCAGCTGGGACACGGTCGCGGGCAAACTACGGGCGCAGGGCTACCAGGTGGTCCAGCCGGAGAATCCGTTGCGTGGACCGAGTTCGGACGCGGCCGCCGTCACCTCGGCGATCGCGAATGTCACCGGGCCGGTCGTGCTGGTCGGGCATTCCTACGGCGGTGCCGTGATCAGCAATATGCACCGTCCGGAGGTCAAGTCCGCGGTGTTCATCGCGGGCTTCGCTCCGGCGAAAGGCGAACCGGTACAAGCACTCTCGGATCCCGCGAAATACCCGGGCAGCAAGATCGGTCCGGCGTTGCAGATCAAGCCCACCGACACCGGGGCCGAGGTCACGCTGAAACCCGAACAGTTCGGCGAGGTCTTCGCTCAGGACGTCAGCGCCGATGTCGCGGCGCAGCTCGCCGCGCGTCAGCGGCCTACCTCCGCGGCCGCGCAGGCCGAGCCGAGCGGGGACCCGTCGTGGGCGTCGACTCCGTCGTGGTACCTGATCTCGACCGAGGATCAGATCCTGCCGCCCGCGGCGCAGCGCTTCCAGGCCGATCGCGCGAAAGCTCAGGTCAGTGAAGTGAAGTCCTCGCACGCGTCGCCGGTGTCACATCCGGACGAGGTGGTCGCGACCATCACCGCGGCCGCCCGCTGAACCAGCGAAGCGCCGAAACCCGACGGCACTGTGCCGTCGGGTTTTCCGGCGTCCCGGCCAGGTGCTGTCGCGACCGGTCGAGCTCACAGCCAGCCGGCATTGCGGGCGATGCGGATCGCGTCGATGCGGTTGCGCCCACCGATCTTGGTGATCGCGTTCGACAAGTAGTTGCGCACCGTCGCCGGTGACAGGAACAGCGTGGTGGCGATCTCGTCGGTGCTGATCCCGGTCTCGGCCGCCCGGATCACATCGGCCTCACGGGTGGTGAGCGGACTGGTACCGGTCTCGAGGGCCGCGGCGACCAGGTCGGTGTCGATCACCCGCTCGCCGGCGACGACCTTGCGGATACTGTCGGCCAGCGTCTGCGCCGGTGCGTCCTTGACGACGAAACCGCGCACCTGCGCGTGCAGGGCGCGCAGCAGATAGCCTGGCTGACTGAGTCCGGTCAGGATCAGCACCTGGGTTTCGGGGACCTGTTCGTGAATGAGCTTGGCGACGCTGAGTCCGTCCAGGCCCGGCATGTCGATGTCGAGCAACGCGACATCCGGGCGCGTGCGCAGGATCTCGTCGATGACATGGTCGCCACGGTCCAGTTCCGATACCACGTCCATGTCTTCCTCGCGGGACAGCAGCGCCACCAGCGCGCCCCGGATCATGTGCATGTCCTCGGCGACGAGCACGCGAATCATCATGTCCCCCCTGGGATCTCGACGCGCAAGTGAAACAGGCCGTCCTTGCTGTGTCGCGCCGACACGGTACCCGACAACGCCGCCGTCCGCTCCGCCAGTCCGGACAGGCCGTTCCCGGAACCCGGCTTGCGGTGCGCCCCGTCGTTGACGATCTCCAAGAACAGCGTGCCGTCCCGCCGACCGGCTTCGATCCAGCACGTGCGGGCGGTGCTGTGCCGCAGCACATTGGTGATGCCTTCGCGAGTGGCCCACGCGAACGCGTCGTCGACCTCGGGCGCCAGCGGCGGAAGATCGATGTGATGGTGGGTGTCGATCCCGGCGGCCGACAACAGGGCGGTGGCCCCGGCGGCTTCCGTGCGCAGGGAGATGGTGTGCTCGCCGAGGGTGACTCGTCGCATCGCCTGCAGGGTCTCGCGGGCGAGTGCGGCGATGCCGTCGATTTCCGATCGTGCCGCGCCCGGATCGCTGGGCAGCAACGCCGCGGCCAGGTCGCCCTTGAGCGAGACGGCCGACAGGCTCTGCCCGAGGAGATCGTGCAGGTCGCGCGAGACCCGAAGGCGTTCTCGGCCCGCGGCCTGCTCGGCGAGATCGGTGCGGGTGCGTTCGAGTTGGGCCACGGCGCGGACCAGCAGGGCCACGCCGACGAGGCACCCGGCGATGGCGGTGAACACGACCACCACCTCGATGGCGGCCGCCACCGGGTGACGCGACGCGATGCGGTCGGCGGCGAACAGCGTGCCGACCGCGGTGACGGCGATCGGGGCCGCGCAGAGGAGTACGCGAGGCAGGCCGCGTACGAGCAGTGCGGCCGAGGCGACGAAGAACACCTGGCTGATGCCCCACGCCGTCGGCGACCAGACCATCGGTAGGTACACGAGACCACTCAGCAGCGTGAAGGTCATGGGCCAGCCCCGCGGGCGAGGGTCGTCGGCGCTACCGGGCTCGCGGTCCGCGCCGACGGTGCCGAACGCGTGGTACAGGTGCACGGCGACCACGGCGACCGCCAGTATCCACCACAGCGAGGCCGGGCCTGCCTGCTCGGTTCCGGCGAAGGTCGCCCGTGCGGGCGCCAGCGCACCGGTAGCGCAGGTGGTCCCGACCAGGAGGAACCGCGCGGTCTGCGCGGTCGCCAGCCAGGGTCCGAGGAGCGGGCGTGACACCTCGGTCATCCGAGTTCCCCTGCCGTGGTGGCGGTTCTGGGCTCGATGGCGCAGTCGAGCTGCCAGCGTGCCCCCACCTGGCGAACAGTGATCAGCACCGGTTCGGTCGGCCCGTCGCGCAGGAGCCGCGCCAGGAGGTGGCGCAGTTCGGCGCGCAGTGGTTCCTCGTACTGTGCCGGTGGTCCTTCGGCGGGCAGGTCGATGCGGGCAACCACGCCCGCTGCGGCGAGAAGTGTTGTAGTGGAAGCGAGCTCACGGCGAAAGTCGGTCTGCTGGACACTGCGGATCAGTTGCCGCGCCTGGGCGAGGCCGCTGCGCGAGGTGGCGACGAGCTCGCCGAGTTCGGCGCGCGCCGACACATGGTCGCTCCGCGCGGCGGAACTCGCCGCGCGATCGGCGGACTCGGTGATCGCCACCAGTGCGGTATGGACAGTTCGGGTGACCGTGCGGTCGATTCGCAGTCGTTCGCGGGCGACGGCCTGTTCGGCGAGCGCCGCACCGGCACTGCGTAGTCGGCGCAACGCGACGACCATCCAGACCAGCGTGTAGACCGCGACCACCCGCATCGCGGTCGTGACCAGCAACCAGATCGCCTCCTGCTCGGTCGCGCCGAGCAGTGCCGCCGACGGCGCGACGGCGGCGATCAGCACCACCGCGATCGGCAGGGCGAGCACGGGTCGCAGCGTCAGCGCGACGACCACCGCCACGATGTGCACGGTGTTCAGCCACGCGACACCGAGGACCGGCGCCGCCCCGACCACCAGCACGGCCAGCAGCGCCGAGGTGATGGGCGCTGCCGGTGGGACGGCGTCGCGGACAGCGAAGGCGAGGTGACGGAGGTAGAGCGACAGGCTCGCCGCGAGCAGAGCGGCGGTGACGGCGAGGTCGGGTCGATGCCCGGTGTCGGTGGTGACGGTCGCGATCAGCGTCAGGGTGCCGAGCGCGAGCGCGGCCACGACAGTGCCCGCCGCGGCGATGTCCACGGCGTCGCGGGGAATCCGCGCCGACAGCCCACGCAGCACGCCGAGGGCGGCGCCGGTCCGATCGGGCCGGGTCGCGTTCGACAAGGGCGCACGTTCCAGTATCACCGCTACCACCCCATGACTGTTCCGCGAGCCGCGACCGCCCGCCAGAAACCAATGTAGACGTTCACCGATGACATTCGTCATCGACGAATGTCCACATCTATCTCTAGCCGTGGTTCGAGACCGTGCGGGATTGTGGGAATCGGCCATGCATCGGGGCGGCGGTCACCTGGTAACGAATTCATCCCCCAAGAAATTGGGGCCTGGTGAAATCTATTGGGCGACAGTAGGTTTGGGCTGAACATCGGGTCGCGGGGGCATAGATACCGGGACCGGGACCTTGCGGGGGCAGGTTCGGGCGATCGCCGCCATACCACGCGCACATCACCGTCGATGCGTGCTTCAAGCACTGTTGTTTCTCGCTCGACTGCAACTGCGATAGGCCGTCATTCGCGGCTTTGCGGTGTCTATTGCACAAGATTGGACCTCGATCATGACAACCATCGAGCATCTGTTCGCGCGACGCGTGCACGGCGCCGATCGCGACACCGAATCCGGCACCACATCGACGACACCGCGCCTGCTCGGGGTGGCGTCGGCGAATCCGCCCACGCGGTACAGCCAGCGCGAGCTGGTCGATCTGCTGGCCATCGACGACCCGAAGATCCGCGGTGTCTTCCTCAACGGCGGGATCGAGCACCGCTATCTCACCCTGCCGCCGGTCGACGACGCGGGACAGTTCCGGTCCGAGTCGCAAGGTGACCTGCTGCGCAAGCATCGACGGCACGGCGTGGACACC
>NZ_JBHWZY010000349.1:0-6735 GCF_042727815.1 Nocardia sp. NPDC060220 | reverse complement strand
CTGTGAGTTCTTGGACCTGGTCGTAGACCCGACGGCGCTCGGTCATCTCCTTGCGGACTTTTTTCTCCGCGTACATCACCGTGGTGTGGTCTCGACCGAACGCCTGCCCGATCTTGGGCAGCGACAGATCGGTGAGCTCGCGGCACAGGTACATCGCGATCTGCCTGGCTTGCGCCAGCGGACGCGCCTTACCCGGGCCGGTCAGCTCCTCGAGCGTGGTGTTGAAGTACTCGGCGGTGACAGCCATGATCGTCGCCGCGTTGATCTCCAGTGCCGCCGTGTCGGGCATCAGGTCGCGCAGCACCACCTCGGCCAGCGAGAGGTCGAGCGGCTGACCGTTGAGCGAGGCGAACGCCGTCACCCGGATCAGCGCACCCTCGAGCTCGCGGATATTGCGCTCCACCCGGCTCGCGATCAGCTCGAGCACGTCGTGCGGGACATCGAGCCGGTCCATCCGCGCCTTCTTGCGCAGAATCGCGATGCGAGTCTCCAGCTCAGGCGGCTGCACATCGGTGATCAGGCCCCACTCGAAGCGAGTCCGCAGCCGTTCCTCCAGGGTGGCCAGCTGCTTGGGCGGGCGGTCCGAGGACACCACGATCTGCTTGTTCGCGTTGTGCAGGGTGTTGAAGGTGTGGAAGAACTCCTCCTGGATGCCTTCCTTGCCCTCGATGAACTGGATGTCGTCGACCAGCAGGATGTCGGTCTCGCGGTAGCGCCGCTTGAACGCGACCTTTCGGTCGTCGCGCAGGCTGTTGATGAAGTCGTTGGTGAATTCCTCGGTCGAGACGTACTTCACCCGCATGCCGGGGAACAGCCGCTGTGCGTAGTGACCCGCCGCGTGCAGCAGGTGGGTTTTGCCCAATCCCGAAGCGCCCCAGACGAACAGCGGATTGTAGGCGCGCGCAGGCGCCTCCGCGATGGCGACCGCGGCAGCATGTGCGAACCGGTTGGACGCGCCGATGACGAAGGTCTCGAACGTGTACTTGGCATTGAGACTGGCCGACGAGGAGGACTGCGGCGGCGCCTCGGGCGACTTGCTGAAATAGGTCGGCCAGTTGTTGCGGTTGCTCACCACGGGTTCGTCGTCGGCCGGCTGCGCGCCGGGCTGACCGGGGAACGGCTTGTCCTGGCCCTCAGCGCTCGGTTCCTCGGCACGAGCGGCGGCGGGCTCTTCGGACGGCCTGCCGCGGTTCGGCGCGCGCTGCGGCGCCGGGTCGGGAGTGAACAGCGACTCCTGGCCGGAGTGGTCGCGACGCGGTGCCGCGGCTTGCTCGCGGCGGGCGGGCGGTGCGGTCTCGGGGACTCGCTGGTCCGGACGCGCGCCACGGAACTCACCGCGCCCACCGAACTCGGCGCCGGGATAGTCGGGGACGGGGTACGCCCCAGTCGGCTCGAAATCGGTGCCGGGGAACTCGTTACGGTCGCCCTGGTACTCGGCAGGTTGGCCGAAATCGGACGGTGCCTGCTGGTATTCGGGCTGCTGGCCGTATTCCGCGGGCGGCTGCTTGTACTCCGGTTGCTGGCCGTACTCCGGCGGTGCCTGCTGGTATTCGGGCTGCTGGCCGAATTCCGACGGATTCTGCTGGTACTCCGGCTGTTGCTGGTAATCGGGCTGTTGCTGCTGGTACTCCGATTCGGCCGGGTACTCGCGGTGCCCCGCGTAGTCGTTGCGCTCGCCGTACTCGCCGGCCTGCCCGGGGTACTCACGGCCGCCGTAGCTGCTCGGGTACTCGCCGTTGGCCGGATAGTCGGGGGACGACTGATAGTCGTTGCCGTACTCGCCACCCTGGCCGGGGTACTCGCCCGCGCCGTAGCGCGGCCTGCCGTACTCACCACGGGTGGCGTAATCGGGAACACTGAAATCGGGACCGGGATAACCGGCGGGTGGGCGCACCTGCTCGCGCGGACGCTCCGGCCTGCTCGTCATCCTGGCGTGCCGGGGCGAACTACCGGCCCGCTCCCCCGCGGCCGGGCTCGGCGCCGCGATGCGCACCCCGAGTCCTTCCACCTGGGGACCCAGCCGGCGGCCGAGCGATCGCAGGATCGGCTCGCGCAGATCACGCTCGATCGCCTCCTGTGCCAGCGAGGACGGGACCGACAGCAACGCGAAACCCTGCGCGACGGTGAGCGGCTTCACCAGCTTCAACCAGGCCTGCTGTGCACGACTCACCGCGGGGATGGCGCCGTCGGCAGAGCCGGTGGTGAGCTCGGCAACCACCTCCGGCCACACTGTGGCCAGCACGTTCTGCTCGTCGTCCATACAGCGTCCTCCCCGGACCGGTTTGTTGGGGCCCACGGCCTTCGCGCACGCCGGAAAGCACCCGTGAACAGGTGTAATCCAGTGATCCTGCGTACAACCGAAGCCGGTTCGAACGCTGTGGCCCGGTAATTCGGACTGCGGCGCGGGCACCGACGGCCTTACGAATATGCCACTGCGGCCGTCTGTCCACATAATTATCCACAGATGTGGACAAACCTGGGGATAAAGGAATTCTGCCAGCGTGTGGCAGTGAATGGGGCTGGACCTGCGGTTCTTCAGCAATCCCCCGGCTACAGAGGCTAGCTGGCCGCGCCGCACAACGCCAGGGGTGTGGAAGAACTCACGAAAAGTGGCCGCATGCGTCACTGCGGCCCGGGCGTGTCGTGCCTGGTCGGGCCAGACCTCTGGTCCGTTCGGGCGTCCGGTAGCCTTGACCTGTGCCGGTGACAGGTACGTGGGGGCCGAGTTTGACCCGTTCCTTCGGGATAAGTACCCTCGTACAGTCACCCCTTGGCGCGGTTGGCGGCTGTCTGCTGCACATCGATCGCCAAGGCAATCTGTGCGTAGACCGCGGTCCGCAGCGCAGACAAATCATTTGTACAGACTTCGGGCGCCGAATGGTGCCCACCTACTACAGGAGTGTTGACCGTGGCCAAGGGCAAGCGGACGTTCCAGCCGAACAACCGTCGTCGGGCGCGCGTCCACGGCTTCCGTCTCCGGATGCGGACCCGTGCGGGCCGCGCCATCGTTGCGGCGCGTCGCCGTAAGGGCCGTACCGAACTGACTGCCTGATCGCGCGTAGTCGGACGCTCGGGTGTTGCCTGAGCCGTATCGGTTGCACCACCGTGCCGAATTCTCCCGCACGGTGCGCCGCGGTCAGCGAATCGGGAGGCGAGATCTCGTCGTACACGCGCTCACGCACGCGTACGACGATGTCGCCGACGGCGATTCTCTGGTCCGCGTAGGTGGTCCTCGGTTCGGACTGATTGTCAGCAAGGCGGTGGGAAACGCGGTGGTTCGCCACCGGGTGGCCCGCCGCCTGCGTCATATGTGCGCCCAGGTGGTCGATGAACTGCCGGTCGGCACCGATGTCGTGATCCGGGCACTGCCCGGCGCCGCCAACGCCGATTCCGCCGAGTTGCTGCGCCAGCTGCGCACCGGCCTGCGCAAGCTCGGCTTGCGCGGGGAACCGGAGCTCGCGCTCGGTCGCACCTCGGCCGGTGAACGGCGATGAGGACCCTCACCCGCCTGCCCGCGAAAGCCCTGATCGCCCTGATCGAGCTCTACCGGACCTATGTCTCCCCCACCCGAATGCCGATCTGCCGGTTCACCCCCACCTGCAGTGAGTACGCGGTGACTGCCTTGCGTACCCGCGGGCTGGTCGTCGGATCGGCCCTCACGGTCGTGCGGCTCGCGAAATGCGCGCCCTGGCACCCTGGAGGGTGGGATCCCGTGCCAGAGCGCGGGTCGAATGCCTGCACAAAGTCATCGCCCGCGCTGATCGGCGATACGAACGACGGGAGTACCTAGAGCCGTGCTCGACATCATCTATTGGCCGGTATCCGCAATTCTGTGGTTCTGGCACAAAGCCTTCGGCTTTGTGTTCGGGCCTGACAGCGGTCTCACTTGGGCACTGGCGATCGTGTTCCTCGTGTTCACGCTGCGCCTGGTGCTGTACAAGCCGTTCGTCAAGCAGGTACGCACAACCAAACAGATGCAAGAGCTGCAGCCCCAGATCAAGGAGCTGCAGAAGAAGTACAAGAACGACCGCGAGACCATGGCGAAGGAGATGCAGAAGCTCCAGAAGGAGCACGGCTTCAACCCGCTCATGGGCTGCCTGCCCGTCCTGGTGCAGGTGCCGGTCTTCCTCGGTCTGTTCCACGTGCTTCGTTCGTTCAACCGAACCGGCACCGGCTGGGGCCAGGTCGGGATGTCGAACTACGACAACGCGCATACCGCGAACTACATCTTCAGCGCGGCCGACGTCCAGTCGTTCCTGAGTGCCCGTATCTTCGGTGCGCCGATCGCGGCGTTCATCACCGCGCCGCCCGAGCAGCTGGAAGCCTTCGCGGACTGGGGCGGTACGCCCACGAAGCTGAACATCGCTCTCGTCGCCGTGCCGCTGATGATCATCGCCGGTCTGGCGACCCACTTCAACGCCCGCGCCTCGGTGCAGCGGCAGACTCCCGAAGCCGCCGCCAACCCGCAGGCCGCCATCATGAACAAGCTGTCGCTGTGGGTCTTCCCGCTCGGCGTGATGGTCGGTGGCCCCTTCCTGATGATCGGCATCCTGCTCTACTGGGTGGCCAACAACATCTGGACCTACGGACAGCAGCACCTGGTGTTCGGCCGGATGGAAAAGGAAGACGAAGAGCGTAAGCAGAAGAAGCTGGAGCTGCGGTCGCAGAACGCGCCCAAGCCCGGTGCCAAGCCGGTCGACGTCCGCAAGAAGCAGGACGCCCCGGCCGTCGATGACGAGCCTTCGGTGAACGGCACCGCGGCGACCAACGGCACCACTCCTAAACAGTCGGCCAAGCAGGGCGGTGGCAAGCGCAGGCCCGGCGGGCAGCAGCGGCCGGGTAACCGTGGCCGTGCGAACCAGAAGCGTAAGCGCTGAGACGCGATCGGATAGAGGGAATCCAATGACTGTTGAGACCGAGACCGACGGAGGGGACGCCACTGTGGCGACGACTGCTGTTGACGTCGTGAACGACGCCGAAGAAGCGTTGATCGAAGAGGGCGAGATCGCGGGCGACTACCTCGAGCAGCTACTCGATGTGCTCGACTTCGACGGCGATATCGACCTCGATGTCGAGGGCGACCGCGCCATCGTGAGCATCGACGGTGGCCGTGATCTGACCAAGCTCGTCGGGCGAAACGGTGAAGTGCTCGACGCGCTGCAGGAGCTGACTCGGCTCGCCGTGCAGCAGGCGACCGGCGTGCGTAGCCGTCTGATGCTCGATGTGGCCGGCTGGCGTGCACAGCGCCGGACCGATCTGAGCGAGATCGGCGTCGCCGCCGCGAAGCGGGTGCTCGAGTCGGGCGCACCCGAAGCGCTGTCCGCGATGACTCCGTTCGAGCGCAAGATCGTGCACGACGCTGTCGCCGATATCGATGGCGTAGCGAGCGAGAGCGAAGGCGTCGAGCCGAATCGTCATGTGGTGGTAGTGCCCGAGTAGGCTGACTTCCGCCGTAACCACGAACGATGTGATTAGGCCTCCGGTCTCGGACCGGGGGCTTTTTCATTGCCATCACTCGGAAGGATGTTTCACGTGGAACGAGAACTGGGTGCGCCGTCCGACGAGCAGGAACCGCCCGCCGCCGCTGCCCGAGTGTTCGGCGACCGCTTGGACATCGCCCGCCGGTACTACGCGGCGCTGGCGACGGCCGGTGTGGAACGCGGTCTCATCGGTCCCCGTGAGGTTCCCCGGCTGTGGGAGCGCCACATTCTCAACTGTGCCGTCATCGGCGAGCTGATCGATGAAGGCGCTTCGGTTGTCGATATCGGCAGCGGTGCCGGGCTTCCCGGAATCCCCCTCGCGATCGCCCGGCCCGACCTTCGCATCACTCTCGTGGAACCGCTGCTGCGGCGGACGATCTTCCTGAGCGAGTTCATCGAAGAAGCCGGGTTGGATGTCACGGTGGTTCGCGGTCGTGCGGAGCAATCCGGCGTGATCAAAGAAGCGGGCGGCGCGGATGTCGTCACCTCGCGCGCGGTGGCTCCTCTCGCCAAACTCGCCCACTGGTCGCTCCCCCTTCTTCGCGACCACGGTCGCATGCTCGCTCTCAAAGGAACCAGGGCCGCCGAAGAACTCGAGCGCGACGGTGCCGAGCTGATTCGTGACGGTGCGACCGATCTCCGGGTTGTCGGGTGTGGCGCCGGCATCGTGGAAATCCCCACTCTTGTCATCAGTGCCGAGCTACTCCCCCGCTCCGAGCGTCCGACTCGTCGCAGTGAACGGAAGGCCGCCGGAGTGGAGAAGAAGGCTCGGAAGCGTCGCGAATCCTGATCGACCTGAAATCTCTTCCATCTAGCGGGTTCGCGCGTTTCGTAACGTGACGAATCATGCCGAGGGTCGTTGTATGGGCTTGAAGCGGGTCTATTTTCGGTAGTTGCGGATGGGTGTCGCGTTCGGGGAGCGGAAGTGTTTCACGTGGAACGCGACAGCCGATCCACTTCGTTGTTGATCGAATTTCGTATGCGTCGGGCGGACTTCGCCAGTCGGGTTTGGTCGTGGTGGATTCGCTCGCTCGGTTTGAAGCGGAACGCGATCTGTTCGGGAAGTGCGTTGCCTGTGAGTCGAGGCAGGTCTGGTGAGATCGAATCTTCGGGCTCACGGGTGGGGGTGATCGTCGGGCGTCCGTTGGGTGGGGTGGGCGTCGGCGAAGTCGAGGGAAAATCTGGTCGTCTATTGTGTGGGAGTTTCTGGGATGGAAGTTGCCGTGAGCGAGTGTGTTCGGCAGTGCGTGTTTGC